>JBFFLO010000032.1:0-13150 GCA_041554895.1 Lutimonas sp.
CGGGAATTAGATGTGGAAGCCGTGGTTTCACATGGTTGGGCCAAAGGAGGGGAAGGAACCAAAGAATTGGCTACCGCAGTGAAAAAAGTTGTGGAAGGAGCCCAATCTCAGTTTACACCTTTATATAAGTGGGAGTCTCCGGTCAAGGAAAAAATTGAAAAGATCGCCCGAGAGATATACGGCGCTACCAGCGTTTCATATGATAAAATGGCGCAACTGAACCTAAGGAGAATAGACAGGCTTGGATTTAATGATTTTGCTGTTTGCATGGCGAAAACGCAAAAGTCATTTTCTGATGATGAAAGCCTTGTTGGCAGGCCGGAAAACTTTGAAGTGACCGTGAGAGAAATTGAAATTGCGGCAGGGGCCAGATTTGTCATTCCAATTTTGGGTAAAATGATGAGGATGCCAGGGCTTCCGGCTCATCCGGCTTCTGAAAATATGTCTATTGACAGTAACGGAGTCATTTCAGGACTGTCCTAAAACAATAAAAGCCATGAATCATGTTCATGGCTTTTTTTAGTTTGAAAAGTAAAGGAAATCAGCTCACTGTTTCTTCCAACAATCCATTTGTATTTCGAACTGCCTCAGCGCTGTTTTGTAATTTTTCTTTTTCTGCTTCAGTCAAATCAAGCTCTACAATTGACTCGATACCATTTTTACCTATGATACATGGAACACCAATGGAAATGTCATGAAGGCCATATTCTCCTTCTAAAAGAGCAGAACATGGGAACATTTTTTTATGGTCGCAAGCGATAGCCTGAACCATGGATGATACTGCCGCACCAGGAGCATACCAGGCACTTGTGCCTAACATCTTGGTCAATGTAGCACCTCCCACTTTTGTGGCTTCGGCAACTTCATTGATCTTATCTTCTGATAAAAATTTGCTTACAGGAACACTATTTCTTACCGCAAGGCTTGTTAGAGGAATCATCCCGGTATCACTGTGACCTCCGATGACCATGCCATCAACATCCGAAGCAGGACATCCTAAAGCTTCAGCAAGTCGGTATTTGAACCTTGCACTGTCAAGTGCACCCCCCATTCCAATAATTCTGTTTTTAGCTATGCCAAGGGCTTTATGGGTTAAATAAGTCATGGTATCCATAGGGTTGCTCACTATGATGAAAATGACATTGGGAGAGTGTTCAAGAACACTTTGTGTCACAGACTTCACAATACCCGCGTTGATGCCAATGAGTTCTTCTCTGGTCATACCTGGTTTACGCGGAATTCCACTTGTTATGACAGCGATGTCGCTATTTGCCGTTTTGGAATAATCGTTTGTGCTGCCCGAGATCAGTGTGTCAAACCCATTTAAAGAAGCTGTTTGCATAAGATCCATAGCCTTTCCTTCAGCATAATCTTCTTTTATGTCAATGATAACAACCTCTGAGGCGAAATCTTTGATGGCGATGTATTCGGCACAACTCGCTCCAACTGCTCCTGCACCAACTATAGTTACTTTCATATTACTAGAATTTATAATTAATTAAATATGTATGTTCTAAATTTTAAGACCCAAGTTCTTTTTGAGAATCTTGGGTCTTTTATAAGTTTAAATGTCAATATTAGCGTAAACCGCATGTTTTTCGATGAATTCACGTCTTGGGGGAACATCATCTCCCATAAGCATTGAGAAAACCCTATCTGCTTCCGTACCGTTTTCAATAGACACCTGACGCATCGTTCTGAATTCAGGATTCATGGTAGTGTCCCATAGTTGCTCCGCATTCATCTCTCCCAAACCTTTGTAACGCTGGATGGATCCACCGCCAAACTTTTCAACTATAACATCCCGCTCTGCATCAGACCAGGCATATTCTTTCTTTGCTCCTTTTTTTACCAAATATAATGGTGGAGCAGCGATATATATATTGCCATTTTCTACCAGCTCACGCATATAGCGGAAGAAAAAAGTAAGGATGAGCGTAGCGATGTGGCTTCCGTCAACATCGGCATCACACATGATTACGATTTTATGATATCTCAGTTTACTTAGGTTAAGGGCCCTTGGATCGTCTTCGGTTCCAATAGTGACTCCCAAAGCCGTGTACATGCTTTTGATCTCTTCATTTTCAAAAACCTTATGCTGCATAGCTTTCTCAACATTAAGGATCTTACCTCTTAACGGAAGGATAGCCTGAAAGTTTCTGTCTCTTCCTTGCTTGGCAGTACCTCCCGCAGAATCACCCTCAACTAAAAAGATTTCACATTTTTCAGGATCATTCCAGGCGCAATCAGATAGTTTTCCGGGCAGTCCACCTCCCGACATTACCGTTTTACGCTGGACCATTTCTCTGGCCTTGGTTGCGGCATGCCTGGCTTGAGCAGCGAGGATCACCTTTTGAACAATGATTTTAGCATCGTCAGGATGCTCCTCAAGATAGTCGGTAAGCATTTCTGAAACTGCCTGGCTCACTGCAGGGCTTACGTCTCTGTTACCAAGTTTGGTTTTGGTTTGACCTTCGAATTGAGGCTCCGCGACTTTTACTGAAATAATCGCAGTAAGACCTTCACGAAAATCATCACCTGCTATATCAAATTTTAATTTACTTAACAAACCTGAATTTTCAGCATATTTCTTCAAGGTTTGGGTCAAGCCCCTTCTAAATCCTGATAAATGTGTCCCACCCTCATGGGTGTTGATGTTATTTACATACGAATGAAGGTTTTCTGTATAAGAAGTATTGTAAACCATGGCTACTTCAACAGGAATGCCATTTTTTTCACCTTCCATGCTGATCACATCCGAGATGAGTTGCTCCCTTGTGGCGTCCAGGTATTTTACAAATTCTTTTAAGCCATCTTCACTGTAAAATTTATCATGAACAAAGTTTCCTTCTTCATCTTTACTGCGCTTGTCGGTAATTGTCACTGTGACGCCCTGATTCAAATAGGATAATTCCCTCATCCTGGCAGAAAGAATCTCATAGCTAAAAACGATATCTGTCTGAAAAATACTGTCGTCTGCCAAAAAAGTAACTTCCGTTCCATTGCCAACAGAAGTGCCAACTTGTTTTACAGGGTAAAGGGCTTTTCCTTTTTCGTATTCCTGCTGGTAGGTTTTTCCATCTCTGAAAACAGTGGCTTTGAGTTTATTTGAAAGCGCATTAACTACAGAAACCCCAACACCGTGAAGTCCACCAGATACTTTATACGAATCCTTGTCAAATTTTCCTCCGGCTCCAATTTTGGTCATAACCACCTCCAGGGCCGAAACCCCTTCTTTCGCGTGGGTATCCACAGGAATTCCTCTACCATTATCTCTTACAGTAACCGAATTATCTTCATTTATAAAAACATCTATTCTATCGCAATGCCCTGCCATTGCTTCATCGATAGAGTTATCGACTACTTCATACACCAGGTGATGAAGGCCTCTGGAACTTACATCTCCAATGTACATGGAAGGTCGCATGCGAACATGCTCCATTCCTTCTAAAGCCTGAATACTATCTGCTGAATATTGATTTTTGTTAGTTTCTTTAGTCATATTTTATAGTTCTCTTTGATCCAAAAATTAAAAACGTACAAATATAAGAAAACCCACGCTTTCCAGCCTTTTTTTAACTGTTTAAAAGCATGAAGTTATCAACATTTCTGACTGTGGAAGGACCATGAATAGTGGGGTAAGCTCAGTTAGGAAAAATCATAAAAAAACCTGTTTAGAAAGTGTCTAAACAGGTTTTTTTCTTGTGCAAATTAAAATAGCTTAATATTTGTTTATTTGCAGTTGCTAATCGCTTCGAGATATTATTCCCCTCAGTCCAATAACCGAAATCGATCAACATTATTATAAACTAAAAGTTTATTTTTGTTACTATGAAATTAACCCAAGATTATACCTTGAAGTTAAAATCTTTACAAACGTAAGATTCAAATCTGAAGAAAATCTGAAGTTTTGCTCAGATTTGACATAATTTTTAAAAAAAGCCTGTAAAAATGAAATTCCTACAGGCCCTTTCGTTCAAATCAAAGCAACTTAATGCTTCAATTGATTTGCAATACCAACGTCAAGGTTTCTATTCCCCTCAAAATTTAGCCTTTCCGATAAGTTTTGCTGATATCTTCTTTTTTATTCCAGTATTCACAGCATGAATTTTTGAACGTTCTGAAACAGTTGTTATAAGCTAACAACAATCAGATAACGGTACAAATGTAAGTACTGTTTCTAAAGAAAATCTGAAGAAATCGCAAGAATTAGAGATCATTCTTTATGATCAAAAATAAATTGAGATATTGTGTTGGTCCTCAACATAAGAATGCGTGATTTTCCAATTATAATTATCACATATTTTTTTTACAATTGCCAATCCCAGCCCAAATGAATTACTTGCGTTGCTCTCTTTTTTAAATCTTTCAAAAAGTGAAGAGGAGCTCATTTTAGGGGCTTCACCTGAATTTGAAACACTAATAAACAGGTCGGTGGTTTGGATAAGGATCAGACCATTTTCAATATTGTGTTTGATGGCGTTACTGATCAAATTGGAGATGACCATATCAAATAAAAGTGGGTTGGCCCGTATATTGACATCCATAGTAGATTTCGTTTCTACCTTCAGTTTTTTGTTGTTAATAAAGTCATCAAATGCTTCTAAGTGACGTTCTATAACTTCATTGATCTGAATAGTTTCTAAGTCCTTAAATTGTCGATTTTCAATTTTTGAAAGCAACAATAAAGTTTTATTCAATTTAGCAAGTCTTTGAACAGATTGGTAAATCGCCTTGATTTGAGCTATTTGCCCTTTGTTAAGGTTCTCAGATTGGAGAAGAAGTTCTGATTTGGTTTGCATTATTGCTAAAGGAGTCTGCATTTCATGTGATGCATTTTCGGTAAACTCCTTGAGGTTGCTAAAGTCGGAATTAATCTTGTTGGTCAGTTTTGATAAAGAGCTGTTTAATTCTTGAAATTCATCAATATCAGAAGGTTGAAGTTCGATAGGACGATTTGCTTCAACCGAAAAGTTTTTAAGTGATTCCAGATTGTTATAAAAAGGCAGCCATACCCTTCTCATGAGAATTGTATTGACAAAATAAACGGTAATGATCAATAGTAAAACAACAATACCCACAGAAACGGTAATGGCAAGGATGACATCCTGGTTCCGCACCAAAGAACTCCTGGTGATGATCCTGTAGGTTTTTCCCTGAAGGGTTTCTACAGAGGTGAGTTGTCTGTATAATTCATATTTTTCCTTGTTGTTGACAACATGGTACATCAATGTATCCTTAAAGTAAAGCGTGTCCCTGGGGGGATTATTTGATTTAAAGTCTTCTACATCAAAAATAGGAAGTGGATTTTCATATTTGATCTTTTTAGCGATCAATTCTTTATCCCAAAGTAATTTTTCATCCTGTTTTTTGGTGACAACATGTTTTAAAGTAAAGTAAATGGCCGAACTGGAAATTATAAAAATAATAACCGAATAGATGATATAAGTCTTTCTTGTTTTTTCAAATAATTTCACTGAATAATCAAATTTATTGGAGTTGCTTTATGGACTTTCTATCTATAAAATGGACCTATTCTCCAAACTTATAACCCAAACCGTAAATGGTTTTAACATAGTCATTTGCGCCACCTTTTTTCAATTTTTTCCTTAAATTCCTCATATGTGTATAGATAAAATCGAAATTATCGACCATATCGATATTATCGCCCCACAAATGTTCTGCAATAGCTTCTTTTGTCAATACCCGGTCCTTGTTCGTAATGAAATAGAGCAACAGAAAGTATTCCTTTTTGGTAAGGTCTAAGGCTATGTCATTTACTATAACCCTTTTGGCAACCGGGTCAATTTCTATTTCTTTGAAAATAATTTCATTGCTTCCTTCGAATTTTCGCCTTCTTAACAAGGAATTTACCCTTGAATTGAGCTCTGCCAAATGAAACGGTTTTGTAATATAATCATCAGCACCCAGATCAAGACCTTTAAGTTTGTCATCTAAGGAATCCTTAGCTGAAACAATAAGTACTCCTGTTTCAGGGCTTTTTTCTTTGATGAATTTTAACAATTCCAATCCGTTGCCATCAGGAAGATTAATGTCGAGTATCACTACATCATAATTGTAGGAAATCAATTTGTCTTCTGCCTCAAAAAAATTAGGAGCAGTTTCACAAACAAAATCTTCTTTTTCCAAATACCCACTGGTTGCATTGAGCAACTCCATTTCATCCTCTACTATCAATAGTTTCATGTCGACATCATTTAAGGTTTTACAAAAATAGTATATAATTGACATACTCAGGCAATTAAAATATTTTTAACAGATTCTTGGCTTTTTAATCATGCCGAATTCTATGGCCAAATTTTAAAGACAAGACGCGATATAATAATATTGGAATTAATGCGTTTATAATTATCGAATGATTACCTAATAATTGTTTGTTGCTATGAATAAGAAAATAATTACCTCAATGTTGTGTTGTGCGTTGTTGTCAAGTGTTATGAGCTACGCCCAAAAATTTGACAAACCGGACAAAGCACCTGTAGATATCGCATATCTCACTACTCGAAAAATTCCAAAACCATTGGTAAAAGTGGTTTATGGAAGACCTCAAAAGGAATCAGAACAAGTATTTGGTGAACAAATTCCCTATGGAGAAATTTGGAGGACCGGTGCCAATGAGGCCACAGAAATAAAGTTCTTCACTGATATGTCTTTTGGAAGGAAACTTGTAAAAGCCGGTACGTATGTACTGCACACAATTCCCGGAGAGAAAGAATGGACCATCATACTTAATAGCAATACAGATACATGGGGTTCCTATTTCTATGATGAATCCAAAGATGTAGTGCGCATAAAGATCCCGACCAAGGAAGCTGAAGTAATTGATATTTTTTCAATAGGTTTCAAAGAAGACTTTAACAATATTTTTATGGTATTGGCATGGGATGATACACGAATTGATATACCCCTTGCTACACAGGATGTGATTTTAGCTAAAATTTAATTTCTATGAAAAAGATATATTTCAGCCTGGGGTTAACCTGCATTTTCACTTACTTTTTCAGTATGGACTTGAATGCACAAGAATTCAAAAGTTTGGATACGAGCCCTCATGATATTGTATATTTCAGGGCGAATAAAATTTCTCCGCCAAAGATCAAAGTGCTTTATGGCAGACCGAAAAAAAATGGAAGGGAGATCTTTGGAAATGTTATTCCTTATGGAAAAATCTGGAGAGTTGGTGCCAATGAAGCTACGGAAGTCGTCTTTTATAACGACGTCGTATTTGGAGAAACTGAAGTAAAAGCGGGCACTTATGTCTTATATGCCATTCCTGACCAAAACGAATGGACTTTGATCCTTAGTTCGAATACGGATGTATGGGGCACAAATGAATATGAAGAAAAATATGATGTAGCCAGAACGACAGCAAAAGTTAGTAAAGCCGAATTTCTGGAAGCATTTTCAATAGGTTTCAAAGATAACGGGAAACATGTGAATATGGTGTTAGCCTGGGATACTACCCGCATTACCACTCCTATTAAAATAATTTTATAAAACCTACTAATAAACTTTCTCTCCGTTGATATAAGTTCCATTTATCTTGATATTTGGAACTTCATCTATTGCTACCTCCATGATGTCTTGATCCAATACTACAAAATCAGCAAATTTATTCACTTCAATAGAGCCTTTTTCCTGGTCTTCAAAATTTGCATAAGCGGCCCATATGGTCATCCCCTTAAGGGTTTCTTCCCGATTCAATCCGTTTGTCATTTCAAATCCTCCTTCCGGATAACCTGACAGGTCTTTTCTTGAAACGGCAGCATAAAAAGTAAGCATGGGATTTACCTTTTCTACCGGAAAATCAGTTCCCAGCACGATTCTTCCATTAATTTCCAGCAAGTTTTTAAAAGCATATGCCCCCTTGATTCTTTCGGGCCCTAATCGATCTTCTGCCCAGTACATGTCGCTTGTCGCGTGAGTTGGCTGAACGGAGGGGATAATCTCTGTAAAATAGTCAAATTCGTTAGGGTCTATCACTTGGGCATGTTCAATTCTCCATCTTCGATTTGTTTGACTTTTGAGTTCTTTTGCATAAGTCTTAAGGATATAGGAATTGGCTGAATCTCCTATGGCATGTGTGTTCATTTGAAAATCAGACTTAGCCAAAATCCGGGTAATGTTGGCAAGGTCATCTAAACTGGTTACCATTGCTCCATAATGACCATCTCTGTCAGTATAGGGTCTTTTCAAAACAGCCCCTCTTGAACCAAGTGCCCCGTCAGCATAAATTTTAAAAGATCTCACGTTCAGTCTATCCGTTTTTATGATCCCTTTCTCCAAATAATAGTCAAGGTTTTCTTGGCTTGCGGATACCATTGCATAGACCTTTATTTTTAAGTCGCCATGTTGCTGCAGGCTGTCAATAAGCTCAATGGTTTTTCTTTCAAGTCCGGCATCACTTACGGTGGTTAGCCCTAGCTTGAAGCAAATATCCTCAGCATCTTTAAGAGCCTGTACACTTTCCTGAAGACCTGTTTCAGGAATGATCCTGTGTACCATTTTCATAGCATTATCAACAAGGACCCCTGTAATTTCACCATTCTGTTTAACGATTTCCCCTCCAGACACTTCGGTATTTTCATCAATACCGGCAAGGTCGAGAGCGGCCTGATTAACAAGAAGGGCATGCCCATCTATTCGGGTTAAGACAACCGGAGTATTTGGGAAAAGCAGGTCCAGTTCATCTTTTGCTGGATATTCTTTTATTTTCCAGTCATTTTGATCCCAACCACGGCCTTTAATAAAGCTGAGGTTCTTTTCTTTTTGAAAGGCCGTAACTCTATCGAGGATCTCATTGTAGCTTTTGGTCCCCATGAGGTCTACAGTTTGCATAAAAAGGCCGAGGTTATTAAAATGACAGTGGCCATCAATGAGTCCGGGAAGTACCGTTTTTCCTTCGAGGTTTATAACCGTATCAGACCGGAATTTCTTTTTGATCTCTTTTGAAGTGCCTATGCCAATGAACAGGCCGTCTTTTATGGCGAATGACTGTGCTTTTGGCGATTCATCATTTACTGTGTAAATATTTGCATTGGTAATGATGAGATCTGCCTGATGCTTTTCAGGGCTGCAGGAGATAAGCATAAAAATGCTTATCAAGTATATGAGGGGTTTATACATGAGGTTCTTTTTTTGAAGTATATGAAAAAGCAAAGATATAAAATTAAGGTATACCAAGCGCTTTGTGCTTTGCATCTTTAAGTGTAACTTTGGCATCCTGAAATTAATGACCCTTGGTATGGGGTAAGTTTAGATTTAAGCTTTTTATAATCAGGCAATTGTAATTGTAAAATCAGTTTAAAGAAATCAGGATTTTTGTAAAAACCTTGATTGGATACATTAGATATTAAAAGGAATGAAATATTACTTTAATGAAATAGAAGCCAAATGGCAGAAGTATTGGAGCGAGAACCAAACGTTTAAGGCTGAGAATATTAGTCAAAAGGAAAAGTATTATGTGCTGGACATGTTCCCTTATCCTTCAGGTGCAGGGCTTCATGTCGGACATCCTCTGGGTTATATAGCTTCTGATATTTATGCCCGATATAAAAGACATAAGGGTTTTAATGTATTGCATCCCCAGGGCTATGATTCGTTTGGATTACCGGCCGAGCAATATGCGATTCAGACCGGGCAACATCCTGCGAAAACCACCCAAGAAAATATTAAAACCTACAGAAGGCAATTGGATCAGATAGGTTTTAGCTTTGACTGGAGCAGGGAAGTAAGAACATCAGATCCTTCTTATTACAAATGGACGCAATGGATCTTTATCCAGTTGTTCAATTCCTATTATTGTAATGATGCAGGCCAGGCCAGGGATATAGCAGAATTAGAGGGTGTTTTCGAAAAGGAAGGGAATGAGCATATCAATGCATCCTGCGACGATAATGTTGAAGCGTTTTCTGCGGCTCAATGGAATTCTTTTAACCCGGAGCAAAAGGAAAAGATACTTTCTCAATACAGATTGACCTATTTGTCTGAAACAGAAGTCAACTGGTGTCCTGCTTTAGGGACGGTACTGGCTAATGATGAGATAGTGAATGGTGTTTCTGAAAGAGGAGGATTTCCTGTTGTCAGGAAAAAAATGAAGCAATGGTCGATGAGAATAACGGCCTATGCACAAAGATTATTAGATGGCCTTCAAAAGATAGACTGGCCTCAGCCACTTAAAGATTCACAAACCAACTGGATAGGCAGGTCAGAAGGAGCCATGGTGAGTTTTGAGGTTCAGGGCCATGATGCCTCCATTCAGGTTTTTACGACCAGGCCCGATACTATTTTCGGGGTGTCTTTTATGACACTTGCACCTGAACATGAGCTGGTATCAAAAATCACAACCCCGGAACAGAAGGAAGCTGTAGATACCTATGTTTTATCAACCTCTAAGAGGAGTGAAAGAGATAGGATGGCTGATGTGAAAACCATTTCAGGGGTATTTACCGGAGCCTATGCGATTCATCCGTTTAGCGGCGAAAAGATCCCGGTATGGATAGGAGATTATGTATTGGCAAGTTATGGGACCGGAGCAGTGATGGCAGTTCCCTGCGGGGACCAGCGAGACTATGATTTTGCAAAATATTTTGGCTTGGAAATACCCAATATTTTTGATAAGCAAGATATTTCGGAAGAAGCCTGCGAAGATAAAAATGCCGTCATAGCAAATTCGGGTTTTATTAGTGGCCTTCATGCCAAGGAAGCGATCAGGAAGGTGATCGAGGAGTTGGAAAAAAGACAAATCGGACTAGGAAAGATCAATTACAGGTTAAGAGATGCGGTTTTCTCAAGACAGCGGTATTGGGGAGAGCCCTTCCCTGTTTATTATGTAAATGGCCTGCCTAAAATGATCGATAAAAAATATTTGCCGGTCACTTTGCCTGAGGTTGAAAAATACCTGCCCACCGAAGATGGAAAACCTCCTTTAGGAAATGCAACAGTATGGGCTTGGGATACAGAAACCAACCAAATAGTTTCAAATGAGTTGATTGATGAAAAGGTAGTTTTTCCTTTAGAATTAAATACGATGCCGGGATGGGCGGGCAGTTCCTGGTATTTTAATCGTTATATGGATGCCAACAATGAAGATGTTTTTTGCAGCAAAGAGGCTCAGAATTATTGGAAAGACGTCGATTTATATATTGGTGGAAGTGAGCACGCTACCGGTCATTTGTTATATTCCAGATTCTGGCAAAAATTTCTTTACGATAAGGGATTTGTGCTCGTCGATGAATATGCCAAGAAGCTGATCAACCAGGGAATGATACTCGGTACGTCTGCTTTTATCTACAGGAAAGAAGGAGAAAACACCTTTATATCAAAGGGATTGATCAAGGATGAAAAGGTTCAGCCCCTGCATGTGGATGTGTCCCTGGTTAATGCCTCCAATGAGCTTGATATCGAAGGGTTTAAAAGCCATGCTTTTAATAAAGATCTAAAGGATGCTTCATTTCTGCTGGAAGATGGTAAGTATATCGTTGGACGTGAGGTTGAAAAGATGTCCAAATCTAAGTTCAATGTTGTTAATCCTGATGATATCTGTCGAGACTATGGTGCCGACACCTTGAGGATGTACGAGATGTTTTTAGGCCCTCTTGAGCAGGCTAAACCCTGGAATACAGCAGGAATTACAGGTGTACACAGCTTTTTAAAGCGCCTTTGGAAATTGTTTCATGCATCAGAAGGATTCTCTGTAAATGAAGACCCGGCAACTGCTGAGGAGTTAAAAGTTTTACATAAGACCATAAAAAAAGTCGATGAGGATATTGCTAATTTTTCCTTCAATACCTCAGTAAGTTCTTTTATGATCGCTGTGAATGAACTGACGGCCCTTAAATGTTCCAAGCGATCTGTTTTAGAGCCCTTGGTTATTCTTATTTCACCATACGCTCCGCATATTGCTGAAGAATTATGGAATAAATTAGGCCATACGTCTTCAATTTCCAGCGCTGAATATCCTGTTTTTGAACCGAAGTATATCGTGGAAAGCACTAAAACATATCCGATCTCTTTTAACGGAAAAATGCGATTCACGATGGAATTGTCACTGGATCTTGACAAAGCTGCTATTGAGAAAGCTGTCATGCAGGATGAAAGAACGCAGCAGCAATTGGGAGGGAGAAGCCCAAAAAAGGTAATCGTAGTTCCCGGGAAGATTGTCAATATCGTTGGTTAATGGATTTTAACATAGCAATCATAGGTGTCGTTGCTGCAAAATATTGACGTCTTCCGGATTTGCTCCTCAGGTTTATAAAAGTCTAAAAACCAAAGAAGTAGAAAGCGTTTCTCTGACGATGTATATGGTGATGCTGATCGGGTTGCTTTTTTGGCTGTATTATGGGATACTCATGAATAGTTTTTCAATGATCCTGGCAAATACTGTATCCGGGATACTGGTTTTGATTCAGATAATTGTGAAAATTCGTTATTCAAAAGGAAGATGAATAATTATGGATATCCGTATCTTAAATAGAATATTTTTAATAGTTTTGAGTAAAATATGAATGTATGAAGTTAAAACTACCTATTCTTTCAATTTTTGGAAATTTAATGTTGTTCTTATGGTTTATAGGGATGATACAAGAAGTTTCTTCTCAGGAATTATATGTTGGATCAAATGCTGAGTTATTCCTGTCCAAAGATGTCATCTTCACGACCAACAATACAGTTGTTCAGGTAGATGGGAACGGTACTTTTTCTTTAGAAGCAGGTAGTATTTGGGGCTCTGACACTGAATTTGTAAATGGTCTTGTTAAGGTATATGGATCAGGAAATACCAAGTTGCCTGTTGGTGACAATGGGATTTATGCTCCTGTCATGATGGATCATACGGGTGATGTTACAGCAAAATATTCCAATGCAGCTCCTTCCTCCGGAACTAATGGCACTGATGTAGATGCCGTGTCTAACGTTGAATTTTGGGAACTTACCGGAACAGCAGTTGTAACGCTGCCATGGAATGAGAACAGTGATATTACTTCTCTTGTCAATAACAATGGCGGGGCATTGAGTGCAGTTTCAATAGTTGGACTTAACGGAGGAGTTTGGGACTTGATTAGTGCGTCCCGCTCTTTTACAGTCACTGGAGACTTGTTAAATGGTAGTGTAACAAGTGACCTCAATAACC
>JBFFLO010000033.1:0-13093 GCA_041554895.1 Lutimonas sp.
CACCTTTTCATTTATAGTTTTAGCCCAAAACAAAAAAAACCTCGATAAATCGAGGCTTTTTTTCTACAGTAAAATGTATTGTTCACACTATAATTCAGCGTTCTCCTTTTTAATTAAATTCAAAGCAGAGCCTTCCTTGTACCAATCAATTTGAGTTTTATTGTATGTATGATTCAGCATGATGATATCTTTGGTCCCATCCTTGTGAACAGCTTCCAGGGTCAGTTGTTTCCCGGGAGCAAATTGGTCAAGGTCAGTAAAATTAAAACTGTCATCTTCCTGAACAAGGTCATAGTCATTTTCATTGGCAAAAGTCAAACCAAGCATTCCTTGTTTTTTAAGGTTGGTCTCATGAATTCTTGCAAATGATTTTACAATAACAGCAGCAACCCCAAGGTGCCTAGGCTCCATAGCTGCATGCTCTCTTGATGATCCCTCTCCATAATTATGATCTCCAACCACAACAGAATAAACACCTGCGGCCTTATAGGCTCTTGCAGCATCGGGCACTGGTTGATATTCTCCTGTCAATTGGTTTTTCACCTTATTGGTTTCCTGATTAAAGGCATTGACAGCACCAATCAATAAATTATTAGAAATATTATCTAAATGTCCCCTGAATCTTAACCATGGTCCTGCCATTGAAATATGGTCAGTTGTACATTTGCCAAAAGCCTTTATCAATAATTTAGCATTGCTGATCTGGTCACCAATCGGTTTAAAAGGCTCCAATAATTGTAACCTCTTTGAATCTTCATTCACCACCACATTGATTCCGGACCCATCTTCGACCGGAGCCACAAAACCAGGATCATCCACGTCAAATCCTTTCGGTGGCAATTCAAAACCTGTCGGTTCTTCCAGCATTACTTCCTGGCCATCTGCATTTACCAAAGAATCTGTCATCGGGTTGAAATCAAGTCTCCCTGAAATTGCAATAGCTGCCACCATCTCCGGTGAAGCCACAAAGGCGTGCGTATTAGGGTTTCCATCAGCCCTTTTTGAAAAGTTTCTGTTAAAAGAATGAATAATCGTATTCTTCCCTTGTTTATCTGCTCCTTCTCTTGCCCATTGGCCTATACAAGGTCCACAGGCATTGGTAAATATCATGGCGTCAAGATCTTCGAATATATCTAACAACCCATCTCTTGCTGCTGTATATCGAACTTGCTCAGAACCAGGGTTTATCCCAAATTCTGCCTTCGCCTTCACTTTTTTATCTACGGCTTGTTTTGCGATCGATGCTGCTCTTGACAAATCCTCATAAGAAGAATTCGTACAAGATCCGATCAAGCCCCACTCCACTTCAAGCGGCCAGTCATTTTTTTCAGCCTTTTCCTTAATTCCTCCTACCTCGGTAGCAAGATCAGGAGTAAAAGGTCCGTTTATATGAGGTTTTAATGTGGACAGGTCGATTTCAATAACTTGATCAAAATATTTTTCAGGATTCTCATAAACCTCATCATCACCTGTCAAATACGGTGCCACCTGATTTGCGGCATCAGCAATCTCATCCCTTCCTGTGGCTCTAAGGTATCTTTCCATAGAAGCATCATATCCAAACGTTGAAGTTGTTGCCCCTATTTCAGCTCCCATGTTACAAATCGTTCCCTTTCCTGTGGCAGACATTGAAACAGCTCCTTCTCCAAAATACTCAACAATGGCTCCGGTACCACCTTTTACGGTCAAAATACCAGCAACTTTAAGGATCACATCCTTTGGCGCGGTCCAACCACTTAATTTTCCGGTCAATTTTACCCCAATCAACTTAGGAAACTTCAATTCCCAAGGCATATCGGCCATTACGTCAACAGCATCTGCTCCACCAACACCAATAGCAATCATACCCAGTCCACCTGCATTCACCGTATGCGAATCGGTTCCTATCATCATACCTCCCGGAAAGGCATAATTTTCAAGCACAACCTGATGAATGATACCGGCTCCTGGCTTCCAAAAGCCAATTCCGTACTTGTTGGATACTGAAGCTAAAAAATTAAAAACCTCACTAGAAGTATTGATCGCTTCCTGAAGGTCCTTGTCAGCCCCAATTTTAGCCTGGATCAAGTGATCGCAATGAACCGTTGTAGGTACCGCCACCTTGCTTTTTCCAGCTTGCATGAACTGCAACAAGGCCATTTGAGCCGTTGCGTCCTGACATGCTATTCTATCTGGCGCGAAATCAACATAATCAACACCCCTTTTAAAGGATTCTTTGGGAAGACCATCCCAAAGGTGATTGTATAATATTTTTTCTGATAAAGTCAAAGGTCGTCCAACAATGGTTCTAGCGCTATCAACACGGTCCGCCATTCTTTCGTAGACCTTTTTTATCATATCAACATCAAATGCCATAATCTTAAATTAATTTGTTCTGGTTAAAATTTTTCGTCTCAAAAGTACGAAATATAAAGATGATTTTATAAAATAATCAATGAAATTAGCCTCCTATTTATCAATTTTCAGTAAGTAATTTAAATACTTGTAAATCATTAATATTGAGCTTAAAAACGATTCATAAATTACCGATTTATCAAAAAGAAAAAGTAAGCCAATAAGCCGGATTCTGTTATCCCGCCAAGGCGGAACTCCTATCATTTATCTGGGTTGTAAATTACTCTACAACTCTAGCTGCTCACCCCTTGGAATCGAACGAGTAGTTCTCTCCCGACGAATCGGATCTCCAATGTACATAGCATTGCACCGCATAGAGTTTACCTGATTTCACTACAGCCGAACTGTACATCCTTTCTGTTGCACTTGTCCTATCATGCCGAAACATGATGACGGATGTTATCCGCTATGCTACTCTGTGGTGTCCGGACTTTCCTCTGCGCTGTAGAAAGCGCAGCGATAAGATGGCTTACTTTTATTTTTTGCAAAAATAATATATAAATACTTAAAAAAAAAATCCCACTCTTGAAAACAAAAGTGGGAAAATTGCTATGAAAAAGAATATTACTATTAAAAGTAATATAAATAAGATTGTAAAAATACAATATTTAGTTCAAAATCCTAACCTATTTGAAAATTTATTTTAAAGAAATAAAATGCTAAAAAAAACCCACTCTAAAAAGAGTGGGAAAATTGCTATGAAAAAGAAAAAGTTACTGAATTTAAAAATCCAGCAAAACAAATATAACGAAATTTTCCTTAAAAAAATTCATTATTCTCAAAATACTTCTTTCTAAAAAATTGATTCTTGCGAAGTTATGAAAACATATCTTTTACTTTTTCAAAAAACGATTTCTCCGAAACTGATGGTTTCGGGATGAAATTTTCATGATCTTGAACACTATCAAAGAAGGCTCGCTGATCTTTTGTCAGCTTTTTAGGGGTCCAAACATTCAGATGTACCAATAAATCTCCATTCCCATACCTGTCAAGACTCGGAAGGCCCTTACCTCTTAAACGGAGGATTTTTCCGCTTTGGGTTCCCTCTTCTATTTTAATTCTGACTTTTCCGGTAAGTGTATCAATTTCTTTACTTGAACCCAAGACTGCCTCAGAAAAGCTAATATAAAGGTCATAATGTAAATTGATACCTTCTCGCTTTAACTTTTCGTGTTGTACTTCCTGAATTACTACAAGGATATCTCCTGGAATGCCATCCCCTGGGGCTTCATTTCCTTTACCTGACACCTTGAGTTGGACTCCGTCGGTAACACCTGCAGGAATATCGATTTCCACGGTTTCCTCACGTGTTATCAAACCATTGATATCTGCCCCTTTTGGCCGGTGATTTACTACTTTTCCCGCTCCTTTACATGTAGGGCATGTCGTAGCCGTTTGCATTCTACCTAGAATGGTATTAGTGACCCTCATAACACTTCCCTGACCATTACAGGAAGAACAAGTATTATAAGTTACCCCTTCTGCTTTTACCTGACGCTTTACTTTCACCTTTTTGGTGACGCCATTTAAAATATCTTTTAATTCCAATTTTACACGGATTCTCAGGTTGCTTCCCTTTACCCGGGCTTGCCTGGAGCCTCCTCCAAAACCTCCTCCAAAGCCACCACCAAAGTGGCCTCCAAAAATATCACCAAACTGGCTGAAGATATCATCCATGTTCATACCTCCAAATCCGCCACCTGCTCCGCCATTTTCGAATGCGGCATGACCATACTGGTCATATTTGGCCTTTTTGTCAGCATTGCTTAAAATCTCATAAGCTTCTGCTGCCTTTTTGAATCTCTCCTCAGCTTCCTTATCTTCCGGATTTTTATCTGGGTGATTCTCTACTGCCTTTTTACGGTAGGCCTTTTTTATTTCGTTTGCTGTAGCATTTTTAGCTACCCCAAGTATTTCGTAATAATCCTGTTTCACAAATGATCGTTTTAAATTATTGGATACAATTAATTACCCAGGACAACCTTCGGATAACGAATGATGGTTTCTCCAAGTTTATAGCCTTTCTCCACCGTATCAATTATTTTACCCTTTAGCTTTTTTGATGGTGCGGGAATCTGGGTGATGGCTTCATGTATCTCAGCATCAAAAGTATCACCTTGCTTTACTTCCATCTCCTTTAATCCCTTTTGGCTTAAAGTATTTTTGAATTTATTATAAATTAATTGCATTCCTTGCATCAACGCATCATCAGAAGATTTTTCAATTTCCTTCAGCCCCCTTTCGAAATCATCCAGAATTGGCAAAAGCACTGTCATCAACTCCTTGTTTGCCGTACTGAACAACTCGATTCTTTCTTTGGAAGTTCTCTTTTTATAATTTTCAAATTCTGCGAAAAGTCTTAGGAAATTATTTCTTTCCTTTTCCAATTCTGCTTTTAGCAAGTCATTTTCAGACTCAACACGTTCCTTTTCAGTTTTTTCGGAACCCTCTAGCTCAGCATTAGCTTCCGCCATATTTTCGTTTTCCACTTCCTGATTGGGAATATCCTTTTGCATTTCCTGTTCTTTATGTTCTTGATCACTCATTTTAATTCAATTTTATCCTCTTACACCAAGTTAGCAAATTACTTGCCAAGTGTCTAATTGTGTCATATTGTCACAAAACTCAAAAAAGTAAATCTAAAGTTTCTTTAAAAAGTATTTTCTATTCTTTCGATCTTAGCACCTAAAGAACGTAAACGTTCATCTATATTTTCATAACCGCGATCGATTTGATCTATATTATGGATAATGCTGGTGCCTCTGGCTGATAAAGCCGCTATAAGCAAAGAAATACCAGCCCTGATGTCGGGTGAACTCATGGTGGTTGCCTTTAGGCTCGACTCGTGATTCATCCCAATAACAGTTGCCCTGTGAGGATCACATAAGATCACCTTAGCCCCCATATCAATAAGTTTATCTACAAAGAACAACCTGCTTTCGAACATTTTTTGATGGATCAAGACACTTCCTTTGGCCTGGGTAGCCACAACCAGGACAATACTTAACAGATCAGGTGTAAAACCGGGCCATGGTGCATCCGATACCGTAAGGATAGAGCCATCCAGATAGCCCTGGATCTCATAACTTTCCTGCGCAGGAATGTAAATGTCATCATTAACCTGCTCCAGGTTGATCCCTAATTTTCTAAATACATTCGGGATAAGGCCAAGATCCTTCCAGCTTACATTTTTAATGGTCAATTCAGACCTTGTCATCGCCGCTACGCCAATCCAACTTCCAATTTCGATCATATCTGGCAACACGCGGTGTTCACAACCCGTCAGTTCTGAAACGCCTTGGATGATCAATCTGTTCGAGCCAATGCCGTCTATGATTGCTCCCATATTGACCAACATTTTACACAATTGCTGAATATATGGTTCACAAGCGGCATTATAAACAATGGTTTCCCCTTTTGCCAGAACTGCTGCCATTAAAATATTTGCAGTCCCGGTAACCGACGCTTCATCAAGCAACATTTCGGTCCCATGCAGTTCGTCAGCTTCAACGCCATAAAACGACTCCTCCTTATTGTACCTGAATTTTGCTCCAAGTTTAATAAAGCCTTCAAAATGTGTATCCAGTCGTCTACGGCCAATCTTATCACCTCCCGGCCTGGGAATATATCCTTTTCCAAATCTGGTTAGCAAAGGGCCCACGATCATAATGGAGCCTCTGAGGGAACTGCCGTCTTTTTTAAATTCAAGAGATTCCAAATACTTTAAATTGATGTCATCTGCCTGAAAAGTATAGGTGTTTCTATCGAGTTTTTCAATTTTTACGCCCAACTCTCCCAAAATGAAGATAAGTTTGTTTACATCCCTGATGTCGGGTATGTTGCCAATAGTGATTTTTGACGGGGTTAAAAGAGTAGCACAAATGATTTGCAATGCCTCGTTCTTGGCACCCTGAGGGACAATTTCACCATTCAGACGGTGCCCTCCTTCAATTTTAAATATTGACATCAGCGAAGTTTAATTTATAGGAATTATCTTTTTCTAAAACTCTTTTTTCCTTGTTTTTGACTGGATTTCTGAAAGGTTTTGGTTGGTTTCTTTCTCAATAAATCTTTGGACTCTGATAAAATTTCCTTGTCTGTAAGCACCAAGGCACCTCCCGATAATTCACTTAAGTGACTAAAGATCACCTCATCGTCAACTGTGTCCTTATTCCAATTGAGATAACATTTTTTCATATGATTGGCTATGGTATACACCAAAGCCTCTTTCATTTCACCCTCCTCCCAGGTTAGGGCGGTATCGATCATGATCTGAATGTTATTTCCGTAAAACCTGTATTTAGAAGCTGATCTTGGATAATCCATTGCTTCTGGCTTGGCCTGTAAGACCTCTCTTTCCGGTTTTGGGTAAGGAGTGTCCACGTCTAACTTATAGTCAGACATAATAAACAATTGATCCCATAACTTATGTTGAAAATCAGGTACATCCCTCAGGTGAGGCTGCATATTTCCCATGACATGTACGATGGCTTTTGCCATCGT
Organism: Lutimonas sp.; assembly: GCA_041554895.1. Lineage (GTDB taxonomy): Bacteria > Bacteroidota > Bacteroidia > Flavobacteriales > Flavobacteriaceae > Lutimonas. The sequence continues at coordinate 6,898 of JBFFLO010000033.1, forward strand.
GTTTCTTACTTCTCTATCTTCCAATTTGATACAATGATTGACAAGCTTCTGAATGTGCCTGCCATACTCAGGTATGATCAAATGTTCCCTATCAGAATTATATTCTAAATCCATTTCTATTAGATTCTTTAAATCAACTTTTAATTAAAATTCTATCTTCCTGCAAAGTAACAATTATTTTGACGACCAAAGCAACGATTTAACCAATAATCTTCAACTTTGCAAATTGCAGCAATAACTTCTTGGTATCGCCTGAATCAAATTTAATCTCGGCCTTTTTGCTATTCCCGGCTCCTTCAATTGACAATACTTCTCCTCTCCCAAATTTAGCATGCTCCACAGTATTTCCCTGTAAGAGATCATTGTCAAACAAATTTTGAGAGCTACCCATATCGGCCACTTTTTTTAAGTTCTTAGGTGGGTTTGTCCTGACAGGTTTGAGTGCAGGCTTTTTGACAGGTTTCTCTATATTCTTTTGCACAGGTTTCTTAAACCTGATTTTCTGCTGATCGGGGATGCCAAAAATATCTTTATCAATAAATGCATTGCTCTTGACTTGTTCCTTCCTGGGCGTTATGTAATCAATAAATTTCTCATCGATCTCTTCCAGAAAGCGACTGGGCTCGCAATCTATAAGTTTTCCCCATCTGTATCTGGACTGCGCATAGGATAAGTATACTTGCTTTTCAGCCCTGGTAAGTGCCACATAGAACAATCTTCGTTCTTCTTCAATTTCACTCCTGGTATTCATGCTCATGGCAGATGGAAAAAGGTTCTCTTCCAGGCCTACGATATAAACGAAGGGGAATTCCAAACCTTTGGCAAGATGTATGGTCATAAGAGATACCCTTGGCACATCATCTTTTTCCTGATCAAAATCGGTAGCCAAAGCAACATCTTCGAGAAAAAACGCCAGGGACGCATCTTCTCCCTTTTCCTTTTGTTCTTCTATAAAATCTTTTATCCCGTTCATTAATTCCTGAACATTTTCCACTCTGCTGACCGCCTCAGGTGTGCCTTCACTTTCCAAATCTCTGATCAGCCTGGTTTTCTTCAGCACCAAATCAGCTATCTCAAATGCATTTTTTGATTGGGCCTCGATCTGAAAACTCCTGATCATATCCCTGAAATTCAATAGCTTGGCTTTTATCCCTGAATTTATATTGATTGGAAGGCTATCCAATTGAAACAGCAATTCGAAAATTGAAACATTATGTTGGTTGGCCGCTATAACCAACCTGTCAATTGTGGTCTGGCCTATTCCTCTTGCCGGATAATTGATCACCCGTTTCAGGGCTTCCTCATCTTTCGGGTTGATCAGCAATCTTAAATACGCCAGGGTATCCTTGATCTCTTTTCTTTGATAAAATGATAAACCCCCGTAGATCTTATACTTGATGTTTTTCTTCCTCAAAGCATCCTCGATCGCTCTTGACTGGGCGTTGGTACGATACAAGACTGTAAAATTGTTATTAGGCAATTGATGCTGCATCTTATTCTCAAAAATAGAGCTCGCCACAAAACGGCCTTCATCACCCTCCGAAAAGGTACGCATCACTTTGATCAGTTCCCCATCACGATTCGCTGTCCAGATTTCCTTATCCAGTTTTGTCTTATTTTTATCTATTACGCTATTAGCAGCCTGGACAATATTGCTCGACGACCGGTAATTTTGCTCAAGTTTAAAAATCCTTACATCATCATAGTCCTTTTGAAAATTGAGGATGTTCTGGATATTTGCCCCTCTAAAGGCATAGATGCTCTGGCTGTCGTCACCTACCACACAGATGTTCTGATATCTGTCTGCCAAGGCCCTTACGATAAGGTATTGAGAATGATTTGTATCCTGATACTCATCCACCAATATATAGCGAAACCTATCCTGGTATTTTGCCAGTACTTCAGGAAATCGCGTAAGCAATTCGTTGGTCCTTAAAAGCAGGTCGTCAAAATCCATGGCCCCTGCCTTAAAACAACGATCTACATATTCTTTATAAATGCTGCCTATTTTTGGTCTTCCGGATACTTTATCAGCCTCCATGACCTCAGGGTTCTGGTAATAGGCCCTTACGGTAATCAAACTATTTTTAAATTGTGAAATCCTTCCTAAAACCTGTTTGGGCTTATATTTATCCTTTTCAAGCTGTAATTCCTTAATAATGGAAGATATCAGCCTTACCGAATCCTGCGTATCATATATCGTAAAATTGGAGGGATAACCCAGTTTATCTGCCTCGCTTCTCAGTATTCTTGCAAAAACACTGTGAAAGGTGCCCATCCATAAATTTTTCGCTTCACTTGGCCCTACAACACCGGCAATCCGGCTTTTCATTTCCTTAGCTGCCTTATTGGTAAAAGTAAGTGACAGAATATTAAACGGATCTATGCCGCTTTTCATCAAATGTGCAATCCTATAGGTCAGTACCCTTGTTTTACCCGATCCGGCTCCTGCAATAATGATCATGGGTCCTTCTTTTTGAAGAACAGCCTCTTTTTGTGCCTCGTTTAACTCATCCAAATAACTACTCACTACCCCTTCGTTTTTTCTCAAAAATACAATGGTTATTGAAAAACCACAATAAAAGTTATTGACATTTTGTCAAAAAAAAACCGCTTAAAAAAGCGGTTTTTAAAAATTCGTGAGTTCCGTTCTACTTTTTGGTGTAAATCTCTACCCTTCTATTGGCCTGGCGACCTTTAGAAGTAGCGTTATCTCCTATCGGTTTTGAAGAACCATAACCAATGGCCTCGATATTTTCAGCAGGGAAACCATTTTCGATCAAATAATTCCTCACCGCATCTGCTCTTTTTTGGGACAATTCATTATTGATTTTATCGCTACCGGTGCTGTCGGTATGTCCTTCAACAATGAATTTTGAACTTGTATACTCAGCAAGTATCTTGTCAATGCCTTTCAGTCTGATCTGTGTTTCATCGGTAAAAGAATCTTTTCCTGTTTTGAAATAGATGGCTCTAGCCAAATCGGTGATTTGCTTTTGCACCTCTTCCGTTACTACGGGACATCCATAGTTTGAAGCTGAACCAGCAACATTCGGACAGTTGTCCTTGTCATCGGCAACGCCGTCTCCATCTGAATCTATTACCGGGCAACCTTTGTTTTCAACCGCACCTGCCTCATTTGGACATGCATCCTGAGCATCCATTACACCGTCTCCGTCAGTATCTGGACAACCGTTAAATTGTTCCAAACCTGCTTCATTCGGGCACATATCTTCAGCGTCCATAAAACCATCGTTATCTGTGTCTGGACAACCATTGAATTTAGCCAAACCTGCTTCATTGGGGCATTTGTCTTCAGAATCCTGAATACCGTCACCATCAGTGTCGGGGCAACCGTTGAATTGCTCAAGGCCTGCTACCTCAGGACATAAATCATCTTTATCTTTTACACCATCACCGTCTGTGTCTTTGCCTTTTAAATTGAAATTAAAGCCCAGCATAAACATCTGGGTCGTCATTTCATAAGCAACTTCTGAACCAGGAATCTTACCTAAAGGATTATTTTCAAGGTCCCATGGTCCGTCAGGAAAGCCGTCTCCGTTAAAATCGATTGCAGGTGTTGGGTTCAAAAGGTTGCCACTTGTTTTTCCGTCACTCATTCCGTAGTGATATACAGCATCAATCCTGAACGAATCGCTTACTTCATAACTCAAACCAAATTGAAAGGCGTGTGCAATAATCGCAGTTGCCGGAGTCGAAAAGAAGGCTAATTCATCCTGAATTGGATTGGAACTGTAAGTGTAACCAAATCTTAGCGGTAATTTTTTAATAGCTTTTAATTGAAGTCCCGCTGAAACAACAGAAATATTCTGCCATCCAAAGCCATTTACGGCTCCCGTTGGGATTTCTTGTCCAAGCATTGGATTCAATTGAGTTTCCCAACCGGATTTTTCGAATCCTTCTGTGCCTTCATAATCCACATAACGATAATCCAAAGCGATATCAACGATACCTTTTGAATAACCAAGGCCAATTGAATAAATGGCAGGGTAATTCATAGTGAATTTTACATTGTCGGCTGAAGAACCATCCAAGTAATTGTTCTTAAAATCAAATTCAGAAAAATATTGAGGCGTCTTATAAGATGCACCTATCTTAAATCCTTTTAATGAATCATAGAACAAACCTAGTTGTCCGCCAAAACCAGTAGTTGAGGCTGATTCACTAACTGGATACCCTAAAGTCTGGCTAGGCGCAGCCAATGGGTTAGGTTCCAGGATCAAAGATGCGTAATTAAAAGTTGGTTGCAGACCAATAGAAAATTTATCAGAAATATTATAAGCCCATGTAAAGCCTACTTGCAGCAACATATATTCAGAATGCAAGTTTCCAAAACCCATTAAATTTTGCGGAAACAGGATAGGATTTGAGTTATTTGGATTCCAATTAGGATTTGGATTGCCGTCAGCACCAATCGGTAAATTGGTTTCCTGTGGGAAATCTACTCCAAAACCACTGATCCCAAAGGCTGAAACCCCAAAAGTATGTTTCGAGTCTTCTTTTCCCCACGCAAACCCGATAGCCGGCATTGGATTGTACCCCAGTTCAGATTTAGTTGAGCCACTGACTGATGGAGATCCCGGTCCCAGCATACCTGCAGGAAGCGATGATGATAATTCAGGAACTCCTTCAAAGGCTCCTATATCAAATTTTAAAATAGAACCATCAAACACAGAAAGCGCCGCAGGGTTCCATTGCATTGCACCACTTATATCAAGTGGCTGAGCCGTAGCGGCACCACCCATTGACATATTAACTGCCCCAACACCCTGCATCAAGTGACCTGTTTGGGCCATAGCCATGCTGCTTAAGAGTATTAAAAATAATTTGATTGATTTGTGTACCATAATGATTAAATTTGTGTCGTGTCATCTAAAGATAACTGAAATTATCTCAATCAAAGATAATGTTATCTTTTTTGATCTTAACGATCTGTTAATTTTGACCAAATTTAGTATCAAATGTTACCATTAATCGTGACAAATATCATCTTAAATACCGTGTGTAACCATAGTTACACAGGTTCTGTTTAGAACTCAAAATCCTGTATATGGACTTCACAAAAATCATAGAATTATTATCTTACACCTTACCGGCGGTAGTTACAGGTTTGGTTGCCCTTTACTTCTTTAAATACCATACGGCAAATGAAGACAAACGACGTAATTTCCTGCTCAGAAAGGAAAGTCAAAAACAAGCCTTGCCACTTCGCTTGCAGGCTTTTGAAAGACTCACCCTGTTTTTGGAAAGAATTTCATTGAATAAATTACTGATCAGGGTCAAACCCACTGGCAAAGATCCCGAAAAATACAGCCATGAATTGATCAGCATAGTTGAACAGGAATTCGAACACAACCTGGCGCAACAGATCTACGTGTCTGAAACTGCATGGAAAGCGGTGGTTACTTCGAAAAACCTCATCATTAAGATTATCCGCACAACAGCTGCCAAAAAAGAGGTGGAAACGGCTGAGCAGTTGAGGGAAGATATCCTGAGTAACCTGGGAAAAAATGAAGGCCCTACGAGCGCTGCCATTTCTTACCTGAAAATTGAGGTAAAAAAAATATTTTAACAAACAATTCAAATGCAGCCTTTTGAAGGTTTTTTCAGAGAAACTAAATCTTTACTACTGTATGATTCGTATGAACTCTTAAACAAAAAAAATGAACAGAAAACCATTTATTTTAGTATTCCTGCTTGCCTTTAGTTATACACTCGTATTTGGACAAAGGCCTGCCGCAGATTCTTTCAAAACAAAAAAAGGCGATCTTGTTGTTCAGCCGATTCTACACGGAACCCTGGTCATGCAATTTAATGAGAAAATAATTTATATCGATCCCTATGGTGGTGCTGAAGCTTTTGCAGGTATTGCAAAACCGGATTTGATTTTGATCACAGACATACACGGTGACCATCTGAATGAAAAAACATTGGAAGCCATAAATACAAAAGGGGTTAAAATAATAGCTCCTCAAGCCGTAGCAGATCAAATATCCGAAAAATATAAGGATCAAATGGTCGTTTTGGCAAATGGTGAAAACAGTAAGCAATTTGGCATAAACATAGCAGCGATTCCTATGTATAATTTACCGGTAGCAGCTGATGCCAAGCATGTAAAAGGCAGGGGTAACGGATATCTTTTAGAAATGGGAAAGAAAAATGTATATGTTTCAGG
>JBFFLO010000034.1:0-12913 GCA_041554895.1 Lutimonas sp.
TCCTTTAAGCGCTCCAAAAAGTGTTTCATATCTATCTTCTTCTTTTCCTTCATAATTGACTACCAGTGACAAGGGGTTGGTCAAGGTGCCAAAATTCGTTTGTCTTGATCTTGGGGTAAAATCAAAATTATTCAAAGCATAACTTCCTAAAAAATCCAAAGAGAATTTTTCACTGAAGTCATAAGAAAGGTATGCCTGTATATCGGTAAAATCAGGATTAAAATTAGCGTTAATATCCTTGTTGCTGTTTAAGAACAGGCTGTTGTTCCTGTATCTGGCCCCAACAAGTGCTTTGAATTTTTCATTCTTTGACAGGCCCTCAACAGCAACTGAGGCTCCTAAAAAACTAGCCTCCACGCTTGCGCCAAATCTGGAGGGCTTGCGATAGGTAATGTCGAGAACGGAAGAAAGTTTATCCCCGTATTTGGCCTGGAACCCTCCTGCTGAAAAATTAACATTCTGAGTCAATTCTGGATTAACAAAACTTAAACCTTCTTGTCGCCCTGAACGCACCAAAAACGACCTGTAAATCTCTATTCCATTAACATAGACCAGATTTTCTTCAAAACTGCCTCCCCTGACATTGTATTGGGTGCTTAATTCATTGTTGAAATTGACTCCTGGAAGTGTTTTCAATACACTTTCTATACCTTGGTTTGCACTAGGCAATATTTGTGCCATTTGACGATCTATGCCCACTAAACCCTGGGTGCTGGCCCTTTCATCAATGATGATCACTTCATCAATCGATTCTGTCTTATAATATAAGCGGGGAGAGAAATAAAGCGTTTTTCCTTTTTGTACCCTAAAAGTTTTGCTAAAGCTGTTATACGAAACATGGCCGTAGCGCACTGTTATGTTTTTTCCGGCCGGGACCAGGATTTCATAAGAGCCATCATTATTCGTTACAGCACCCAGGTTACCGATGCTCACGGTAGCATTTGAAATGGGTCTGTTGATACTGTCTAATACCTTACCTTTAATCGTAGCAGTTTGCCCTGATAATACTTGTGCAGATAGACTGAAAAGAAAAATGATGAGGAACTTTGCTTTCAAGGGACTATCAAGGTTTAATTCTTCTTGTTAAATTTGGTGGTAAATGTAGTGGAATTATTTACATTATCGGTGACAACTACTTTTAAATTGTGTAAGGTTCCATCTAGCGGCTTATCACTGAAATCATAAGTTAAAATGCCATTTTTAGGATTGAAGGCCATGCGAATCCATTCACCATCCAGCTCAGCTCTGTATGATTTGATACCAGATCCCTTATCATGGATTTTAATTTTAAGGGTATTGAATTTAGTCAACCAATCCTCATTTTTAAATCCTATCGCTTTAATAGTAGGACTCACGTTATCAGATAGTAAAGTAAATTCTCCTAAACCTTTGGTTAATGTATAAAGCGTATTGTCTTTTCTTTTGGTACTTATATAATTTAACTTGCCATAACGATTTTTTTTGGCAATGTGCATCGTTTTTAGCTCTTCGGTGCTGAATTTTGAAACATCAAATGACAGCCTAAAGTTTTTATGAACAGGAATACTGCTATTATGTAATTTAACCATGCCATTCTCATTGCCGTAATCGAAGTAAAAATCTTCATAGAAAACATTCTTTGGAAAATATGCGGTGATCAGTGAATCGCTTATGGTGTTTGCCTCATTGGCTTTGAAAAATCGGGAAGTTTTCTTGATCTCTTTTGGGATGACAATAGAATCCTTCTTTCCAATAATCGGAATTATTAGTTTGGTCTTGTTTCCTTCATAGTCTTTTGCCACTATGGAAACATTGTATTCCATACTGTCTTTGACATAGATAAATCCATTATTGATCAGTTTTTTATACAAGCTTAGCGTGTTGATCTCATGATCTACAAAACATTTCTGAACCCTTTGTTTAAGCCTTATGAGCCTCTCATAGTCGATGTAGGAATTGATCAATCTGGATTCGTCAAAAGAAAACTTGCTTGCGGTAAATTCAAATACTTTTTCACCATTGACCGACATTTCAAGGGCGTAAAGGCCATTTCTGTTTATGGCCCCATCGAGACGGTCATACGAATTGATGCCAAAACCTATATCTCCATGAGCGTAGATCGTGTTGGCCAGAAGGTCCCCGTCATATTGACGATTAAAAACCAATTGTACGGCTTCGGCCGATTGGTTGACCTGAGAACCATTGTTTTTTGAGTAAGCAAATGCATTTTGTATGCTGGGGTTCTTGTGATCAGGCACCTTGACCCCAAAATACATTGGATTGAGGGTATTTGATTTGACGTCTCTGATTTCATAATGCAAATGAGGGCCTCCCGAGCTCCCTGAATTGCCACTTAACGCGATCATTTCACCTTTTTTGACTTTTAATTCAGATGGTTGTGGGTAGAGCCTGATGGTAAAACTTTCTTTCTCATATTGTTTTTTCCGTATATAGGCATCGATCTCGGGTGAAAATTTCTGAAGATGGCCGTAAACTGTCGTGTAACCATTAGGGTGGGTGATATAGAGGGCATTTCCATAGCCCCATAAGGAAACGTTAATCCTGGATACATAGCCATCCGCTGCAGCCACTACTTTTAATCCTTCAACCTTTTGGGTCTTGATATCAAGGCCGGCATGAAAATGATTGCTTCTCAATTCGCCAAAAGTTCCAGACAAAACCAAGGGTATCTCCAGTGGGTTGGTAAAGTAGTCCTGGGGGTAGTTATCCTGAGGAAACACAGATTGTACCAATCCCATAAAAAAAAGGGTGAAAATTTTTTTGCGCATAATTGGGCTAAAATAATAATAAGAGATGAAATAAAAAACGATTTTTTTAAGTGATTATCATTCAATATTTTGTCTAAGTTTTTATGGATTTATGTCAAAATAGTTGTTTTATAAAATTAGGTAGCTTAAATTTGTTGCAATTGTTTGATTCTTTGGGTTGATGAATAAATTATTTGAAATAGTGAATGATTTGGAGGCTAAGCTTTCAAAGATATTAAGTAAATACGCTATCTTGCAGCAAGAGAATTTAAAATTATTGCAGCAAAAAAATAATCTTCAGCAACAGTTGAGTAAGCAGCAGGAGGTCATCGGTTCATTGGAAAAAAAATATGAATCCTTGCGGGTTGCCAACACTATCGTAGGCAGCAAAGAAGATAAACATGCGACAAAGCTTAAAATAAATACTTTGATTCGAGAAATCGATAAATGTATCATTCAATTAAGTGATTAGAAGATAAAATGATTAATAATCTGAAGATTAAAGTTACCATAGCAGACAGGGTTTATCCGCTTACCATTAGAGATGAGAGGGAAGAAGAAGGTATTAGACGTGCGGTGAAGAAGATAAATGAAATGGTAAAACAGTTTGAACAGAATTATGAGGTAAGGGATAAACAAGATGTTTTGGCCATGTGTGCCCTTCAGTTTGCCTCTCAGAAAGAAGTGAAAACTGTACATGAAGATCAAGATTCGAAAAAAATAGAAAGCAAGTTAAAAGAGTTGAGCCAATTGTTGGAAACTCACCTTGTTTAAGTTCTTTTAAAAGAAAACAATTACTGCCTACATTAGTTATTTGTTTAATAAACTCAACACTATCAATTTAAAAAGGATGAGTTTTTAAAGTGAAAGCGTGCCTAACCAGACGAACTTGTTCGTTTTAAAATTGGATACTTGACCTTTAAGTTAGTCCTAAACTTGTTAAATGGAGTTTACAAAACCGTAACCGATGTAGGCTTTTTTTATATATAAACCATGATAGCAACAACAATTAGTATAGCCATTGTATCCTTAGTTCTGGGTTTTTTTATCGCCAAGCTTTTGGAAAAAAAGAAAGCATCTTCTACACTAACGAATGTTAGGAAACAGGCTACAACAATTCTGAAGGAGGCGAAAATAGAAGCAGAAGGAATAAAAAAAGATAAAATACTTCAGGCAAAGGAGAAATTTATTGAACTCAAATCGGAACATGAAAAGGTAATCATTTCCAGAGACAAAAAAATAAATGAAGCGGAAAAGAGAATCAGGGATAAAGAGTCAAAGGTGTCCCAGGAGCTTGATAAAAATAAAAAAGTCAATAATAGTTTAGAAGAAAAGAATAAGCAGCTTCATAACAGGCTCGAGCATATAGAGAAGAAGAAAGCGGAAATTGACAAGTTGCATAAGCGGCAGGTGGAACAGCTGGAAGTGCTTTCGGGACTGTCTGCCACCGATGCTAAAAAGGAATTGATAGAGACCCTTAAAGAAGAAGCTAAAAGCGACGCAATGGCTTTTATGCAGAGCACGCTTGAAGAAGCTAAAATGGGCGCGCAACAGGAAGCTAAAAAAATTATCCTGAACACTATTCAACGTATTGGTGTTGAGCAAACCATTGACAACTGTGTTTCTGTTTTTAACCTTGAGAATGATGACGTAAAAGGAAGGATCATCGGTAGAGAAGGAAGGAATATCCGCGCTATAGAGTCTACAACCGGAGTGGAAATAATTGTGGATGATACTCCTGAAGCCATCATACTATCGTGTTTTGATCCGGTTAGAAGGGAAGTAGCGAGATTATCATTGCATAAACTTGTTACAGACGGAAGAATTCATCCTGCCAGGATAGAAGAAGTTGTGGCAAAGACGACCAAAGAGATCAATGAAGAGATCATTGAAGTTGGAAAACGTACCGTTATTGACCTGGGTATTCATGGATTGCATCCTGAATTGATCAAGACGGTGGGACGTATGAAATACCGATCATCATATGGTCAGAACCTACTGCAACACTCCAGGGAAGTTGCCAATTTGTGCGCTATCATGGCATCTGAGCTGGGTTTGAACCCGAAAATTGCCAAAAGAGCCGGATTGCTGCATGATATTGGTAAAGTGCCAGATACAGATACTGAATTACCACATGCCATATTAGGGATGCAGTGGGCAGAAAAATATAATGAGAAAGCTGATGTTTGCAATGCAATAGGTGCGCATCATGATGAAATTGAAATGAAATCATTGTATGCACCCATCGTGCAGGTTTGTGATGCCATCTCTGGTGCCAGGCCAGGAGCCAGGAGACAGGTCGTTGATTCATATATTCAAAGATTGAAAGAACTGGAAGATGTGGCATTTGCTTTTAACGGTGTTCAAAAGGCTTATGCAATCCAGGCAGGTAGAGAGCTCAGGGTGATCGTTGAAAGTGAAAAAGTAGACGATACAAAGGCAGCAGAATTATCTTTTAATATTACCCAGAAGATCCAAAATGACATGACCTACCCTGGACAAGTGAAAGTTACGGTGATCAGAGAAACAAGAGTGGTGAATATAGCCAAATAAAGATGTGAAATACGTTGTTGTTCTTGGGGAGAATGTTGAATGGATGAACCTGACTCAACTATGAATTTGTGTGATTGAATAAGCTCACTTGCCTTTGGGATCATTCTTTAAAATGGGCACTTTCTCTTCAATGATGTCAATTGGCTTGCTTATGGTCTTAGGAGCTTTAAAACGGTAACCAAAATACACGCTGAAATGGTTTTGAATTGGAGTGATCTGAACTTTATTAGAGCTTAATTTTTCGTTGGTAATTCGATTTTTTATTTCTGCGCCAAAGAATATTTTATTGCCATTATAACCACCTCCAAAGCCATAGTTTAACGCTAGGAATGCATTGTTGGAAGTTTTTTTTATCTTTCCATCAGGGCTGTTGATTTGGGTAGTGTAAAAATCGATACCCGCTCTTGGCACCGCATAAGCGTTTATAAACCAAAACTTTTTAAGCACAAAAGTATAAAAGTAACCAACCGAAAGGGCTAAATTCAGGCCGCTATATTCATTAAAATAATCCCTGTAAATAAGATCACCATTCTCATCCTTCATAACATTTGTTCCGGTTAAAGCATAAAAAGAATAACTTATTCCCGGCATAAAAGAACCAGCGCTTTTGACTTGAACTTCAGTTTGAGACTCAAATGCTCTCATAGAATAATTCTTGTTAAACCTGTAGGATGAAGTACCATAAAGAATATTAGATGACATTTCAGGATACTGGATTTTGATGTTATCGGCAAAAGGGACAAAATCACTGGTGTTAGCTACATAATAGCCTTTGTCTATATTGTATTCCAATACATGGTTCCAGTTGTCAAAAAGCAATTGAAGGCGAAACCTAAAAGTGTCCGAACCTCCTTTTTCCTCCTTTTGTTCGTCTGATATTTTAGGCCTAACTCCGATTCGGACTGAAAGAAATTTATAACTAAATACAATGCCATACCTCAGGTTTAAATTTGGTCTTAAGCTAAACTTATACTTATCACCATCGCTTAAAAATTCATAAGAGGTGATATCATTACTAACTTCAAGTTTTACGTTAAACCTTTTTTTATAATCAATAATGTAATCGTCAAAAATGCTGTCTGTTGGATTTTTATTTTCAAGAGCATCTTCTTGAGCCCATAAAGAGTCATAAGGCAATAAAACTATAACCCAGAAAAGGATAAAGGAAAATTGGAAAAAGCTGATCTCAGGTTTTCTAATCACGGGTTTTATTTAAATTTGGTATTGATATAATCATTGATCTCTGCAATTGATTCAATTTCATGAGACGAATTACCGCTTCGTACGTAGAATTTTTCTTCTACCTGCCCATTTTTATTGGTATACTTTAAAAACAGAGGTTCTTTCGCTGACATGACTTTGATTTTACAAATCAGTTTCTGATCTTCGACCTTTTCAAACTTAGTTCTTATATATTTGATCAAATATTTGAGCCTCTTTCGAAAAAGAACTTTCAGAATAAGTCGGATTGTTTTTGCTCCTATAGCTCATAGCTATTATTATCAATCCGCTAAATATCAATATGATAGATAGAATATATTTCCTCATTGATCAATTTTTTATTTGCAATTTTCTACTAAAAAAGGGCCACAATTCAAAAATACATTTTTCTGATAATGAAAAGTCTTGTTCAAGGTAGTATATCGGGCCATAAACTCTAGATCTTGAGCTTTGGTTTTGAACATTTTGTATGGTACCAAAGTAATGAACGCCGACACGTAAAAAAAAAATAAAACCCCCCATAAAAGTTAAGTATTCTGGTTAACCATTTTGTTTTTCTTGCTTTTTTTTGCTTCTTTTTTCTTCATCTTCTTTTCTTTGTTGGAGTTTTTCATCGCTTTAATTTCCTCTTTCTTTTCAAGGCTCAGACCAATAGGTACATTTAATTTTAGGAACAAGGAACTGTTCTTGCTTCCCGAAACATCTTTGTATACGTCAAGAAAGCCGTAATAATATCTGGCTCCAATGGTCCATCCTAAGCCTTTAAGTAAACGATACCCCACACCTCCGGCAATTCCCATATCGAAGCGGTTGATCATGTGGGTATTGGTTTCTCTGATTCTGGCCTCATTTCCGTCAATTTTAGAATCAAACTGGACAAATGCTTTGGTAGCCAAACCAAATTGAGGACCTATTTCAGCATGCATATTATTCTTAAATTTATATTTAGCCAAGGCAGGAACTATAAAATAATTGATGCGCTGTTTATACGCACCTTCTTCCTCATATATTCTAACACCTAAAAATTCAAGGTCTTTTTCAGTAAGGTTGTCTAATCCAAGCGTAGATTTTACCAGTACTCCGGTATTGAGATACCATTGCTCCTTCATTTTTATATCGAAATAAAACCCAATATTCAATTCACGATTATAGCTTTTAGAGTCCATATTTCCGATATTCGAGAAATTAAGGCCTCCATCCAAGCCAAATTCTATTTTTCCTGAATTGAGCTTGTCCCCTAAAAGTAAAGCAATTAAAACCTGTGACTGAACGGAGTATGTTATCAAAAGCATAAGAATTAATGCAAACGTTTTTTCTGTTTTCATGGGTTTGATTTATTTAACTGTATAGCCTTTACCTTCCATGCAAGCGGAAAAAGCTTTATTATAATTATTGGCCAAAATACTGATTTCTTTTTTGTCGCTTTTGTAGACGATGGTACGGTCCGCCGAATTGGACACCCATTCGCCTTCATTTTTTTTTACTGCAAAATATTTGGATTTTGAATAGGGTATCTTTTCATAAAGATGCTCAACATTGTTTTTCCAATTGCTGATCGCCTGATCCTTGTAAATAGAATCAGTTCGAGAAGGACCAATTCCAGGATAGTTATCGTCCAGGATTTCACCCATTGCATCATAATCCAGATTTTCAACAGCTTTAAGGTAAGCAGTGATAAGCTTCATGTTTTCTTCAGCCGGATCGGATAAAGTGCCAGATCCTAACAAACCGACCAGAGATAGGGCCAAGAGTAACTTTTTCACAATTCACAGTTTGAATTCTATAGTGAAAGTAAGGATATTACGCATAAAAAAAAACATAATGCCTGCTAAATATCCTGAATTCAGAAGGCTAGGAGGACATCATGGCAAAAATTAAAACAACCATCATAGTCTGTCAAAATATTTACCAAGTACTGATATATTTTCAAAAAATAAGGCAATAAGGGCTATGCTTTGTGATCCATTGAAATCGACAAGCCAATTACTTGAATTTATAGTAAAAACTAAGAATGAATTGAGAATGAGAAGTGTCAACCAAAGCGAAATCTATGTCTGTTATGTCTCGAATAAAACTGGCTTCAGAATCTGAAAAACCTGTTTCCCATCGAATATCGGCACCAATCTTTCCAAAGTTAAGTCCCAGTCCAACTTGTCCTGAAACCAGGAAATCATCCGAAGTCACCTTCGATACACGTTCTATACTTTCGGGTACTGATAGTTTTGTGTTCATGACATACGAAAAGTTCGGGCCAAAAAAGAACCTTCCAATTTTAAATACCCTAAACCCAAGTAAAACAGGCAATTCCAATTTGTCCATTTTTAACTTGCTTTTAGCTCCTTCCAACTTATAACTGCTCTCCGTATGGGTGTAAATCAGTTCGGGTCTTAGATATAAAAAAACCGGTAATTTAATTTCTGAAAGAATTCCAATATGATATCCAACTTCTTCGCTCGAAGATAAGGAAACCGGACCCCCATCTATAATTCCTCTTAGGTCTCCATTTTCATTATAATTAATGCCACCTTTTACGCCCCAATTCAATAACTGGGCATGGGCACTTAGTCCCAAACAAAACGCAAAGAGAAACAGATATAGATTTTTCATAGGGCTTATTTATCTATAAAAATAGGAATTATTTTCTTTTGATGACTCTTTTTACAGCTCCAACGATGGCCTTATCATTCAATTCGTATTTTTCCATCAATTGAGCAGGTGTACCTGATTCACCGAATTTATCGTTAACAGCTACATACTCCTGAGGTACCGGGGTACTTAAGGAGAGTGTTCTGGCTACACTTTCGCCTAATCCACCAAGAATATTGTGTTCTTCGGCAGTTACTACACATTTCGTCTTTGCAACCGATTCCAGAATAGCTTCTTCATCCAAAGGTTTAATGGTGTGAATATTGATTACTTCAGCACTGATTCCAATTGCTTCCAATTGTTCAGATGCCTGTAAAGCCTCCCAAACAAGGTGTCCGGTAGCTATAATGGTTACGTCGGTGCCCTCTGTAAGTTTAATGGCCTTGCCAATTTCAAATTTCTCATTTTCTGGCATAAACACAGGAACCGCAGGTCGGCCAAATCTTAAGTATACAGGGCCTTTATGATCTGCAATTGCAATGGTTGCTGCTTTGGTTTGGTTATAGTCACAGGTATTGATCACCACCATTCCAGGAAGCATTTTCATCATACCGATGTCTTCAAGTGTTTGGTGGGTAGCACCATCTTCGCCAAGTGTCAAGCCCGCATGCGAAGCACAGATTTTGACATTTTTTCCTGAATAAGCTATTGACTGCCTGACCTGGTCATACACCCTTGCTGTTGCAAAATTGGCAAAAGTTCCTGTAAATGGAATTTTTCCACCAATAGTAAGCCCTGCTGCAATACCCATCATGTTGGCTTCGGCAATCCCTATTTGAAAAAAGCGCTCAGGATTTTCCTCTATAAACTCATCCATTTTAAGGGATCCAATCAAGTCGGCACACAAAGCGACAACATTCTTATTGGTTCGGCCCAATTCAGCTAGTCCTGCTCCAAAGCCAGAGCGGGTGTCTATTTTTTTTGTAAAAGTGTATTTTTTCATCGGTATATATAGAAATGTCAGTTTTTCAATGCGGCAAAAATAGCAATTTAAATTTGTTTAAAAATAATTTGCGCAGATAATCGACCATTTAAACCTTATGCAATGCTTCATAGAATTTTTGGACAGGAAAACCCACTACGTTAAAATAACTTCCTTCAATCCTTTTAACTCCAATAAAGCCGAGCCATTCTTGAATTCCATAGCCACCAGCCTTGTCAAAGGGTTTAAAATTATCAATGTAATAGTCAATTTCTTTATCAGAAAGGTCTTTAAAACTGACCTTTGTCTTATCGGATGTTATGACTTGATTTTTTAATGTAGTTAAAGCCACTGAGCTGATCACTTCATGGGTTTTATTCGAAAGTGACCTTAACATCTGCCGGGCCTCTTGTTTGTTTTTCGGTTTGCCCAGTGCTCTTCCTTCGAGCCATACAATTGTATCTGCGGTGATCAATATATCATCCTCTTTTAATTCTTCAAGAAAAGGAACTGCCTTAAGTTTTGCCAGGTATTCGCTGATATACTTCCCTTTTAGGTGAACAGGATAGGATTCATTAATTTCTTTGATCCGAGTTTCAAATTCCAGGCCCAAGTCTTGTAAAAAGGATTTTCTTCTGGGCGAACCTGAAGCAAGGATAAGCTGTCTCTTTTGTAAAAGTTTATCGAGCATGATCAAATAATTAACACAGATAAAATTCCTAAAAACATGATCAACTTCAGGATGGCACTTAACCGATGGAAGTCTTCCTTTGTGATTGCCTTTGTGAGCATGACGATAAAATAGAGCAGAGGCATTACAACCAGCCCAAGGAGGTAGTAACTTACGTATCTATGCGCATCATATACGGCGTATGATACATAACATAATGTTAGAGCCAATAACAAGGAAATGATGACTAAAATTTGCTTTGTTCGTTTTTTCCCTAAAACAATTGGAAATGATTTGGCCTGAATTGCTTTATCTCCTTCAATATCTTCCATGTCTTTAACCACTTCTCTTAAAAACGTCAGGGTGAATCCAAAGCCACCAAACATAAAAACAATGTGCAGTATGCCCATTTGAGATGCCAGATTATACTTATTGGTTGCAGGTGCCACATCAAATACGGCCAGCATCAGGATACAGAACAATACAATTGCGGAAACAATTATATTTCCAATTAAAAATTTCTTTTTCAATTGTTTAGCATACTGATATAAAAGTAATGATGTAAGTATAAAAATAATGAAGTAAGAGGTGTTGCCAATATGATATGACAGGTACATTCCCAAGACCAAGCCAACTGAATTAAAACCTATAAATAGATTCTGTGCCATTATTCTTGTGATTTTTTTGTCGACGAAAAGTCTTTCAGGTTTATTGATGATGTCGGCCTTAACATCATGAATATCATTGATAATATAACCTGCTATTGCAACAAAAGCAGTTGATAAAGCAAGAAGCGCAAAATGTAAGTCATCAAGGGAAACCTGTATGTCAAATTTATCGAAAAGGATGTATTTGAAGAGGTATTGGATCAACAAGATCATCACGACATTCTTCCATCGAAAAAAATTCAAATAATCTTTTGGGGTCATGAATAATCTTTCTTTAATCTGTCTAATGATTTCTTGTGGTCGCGGTCTTTTAGGACCTGCCTTTTATCATATAATTTCTTCCCTTTACACAATGCGATCTGAAGTTTTGCCCATCCTTTATCCGTGACGAATAACTTTAGCGGTATAATGGTCAAGCCAACATTTTGAACCTCTTTTTGAAGCTTTTTAAGCTCTTTTTTGTTGAGAAGTAATTTTCTTTCGCTCTTTGACCGATGGTTGTAAAAACTCCCAAAACTATATTCCTCAATAAACATGTTGATGACAAACAGCTCGCCTTTCTCATTAAATTCACAAAAACTTTCAGTGATGCGTGCCTTACTTTCCCGAATTGATTTTATTTCAGTTCCTGTCAGCTGAATTCCGGCAATATAAGTATCGAGAATTTCATACTCAAAGCGTGCTTTTTTATTCTGAATGTTTATATTCTTTTGCATTGAGCAAATCTAAATAAAAAATACGCGAATAATAAAGAATTTCAATTGGAAATGAAGTAAACTAAAGAAGCTGGAAGCGTTTTAACAAATTTTGATCAGTTCAAACCCGTCCATTCGATTTTGATAAAGCCGTCTTGCAAAAAATGATTAAGCTGTTGATCGGCTAATTTTCCGGCATCAACCTCATACATGACTACCAAATTGTTCAATAGCTCTGTGGTTAGTTGACCCGAATCATCAAGCTCTATTTTGGCGTTATAATCGGAAGTCCTGAACAGTGGTACGTGTTCATAGACCATTGGTTTCTCGGTTTCAGGGCCAGCCATAATGATGGTTGCTTCTATATTATCTGCATTAATATTGAACACATGAGAACCAAGGTCCTTGATAATGATCGTTCCTGAAATTTCTTTTACGTCGTTCGTGGTGCAAGAAGTAAATGACATCATGCAAAGGCATAAAGCACATCCTAAAAAAATCTTTTTCATAACCCCTTATTTTTTTAAAGCAATTGTTATTATTGAACTCTATAACGCTAAGGGATAAGGTTTTATTTTATTTAAATTGATATTTTTATTTAATTGCTTTATTTGTTTAAGATATTGAGTTGCACAAAAAATTTAAACCGCCAAAAACTTCTTTTGTTTTTTAAGCCGAGTTCCTACTTGCATTGATATTTCCGAAAAGAGACCTTGTGATGATTTTTTCATAAACTTCAAGCTCCTTTTTGTCAGGATTCTTTTGCGCATTCAGATCCTGTACTTTTTTCA
>JBFFLO010000035.1:0-12891 GCA_041554895.1 Lutimonas sp.
AGTAAAAGCGTCAAAATTCCACTTAACTTTGTTTTCATTATATAAATTATTTGAATTAATTTGAGCCAAAAATCTTAATAAAAAGTTAATATACCAAGTTTTTAACATAAAAATTTAAAAAAAAGGTTAATGCTTTGTTAAGAAGTAAGGCATTTCTAACTAATAGATGTTAAAAAGGACATAGGTTGCGTTCATTTAAAAATTACTGACAATTTTAATGTGAATCTTCGAGTTGTCGAATGAAACAGGTGCCTGATCGAATTTTCCCAAGGCGTAACTCAGGTTTAAAATACCTGCTTTAGTTTGAAAGGCATAACCAAGGCCAAAGCTGATCACATTGGTGTTTGTTTGTGCCAGGTTGTTTTCAGCATAAGAGAAGTCGGTGATGGAATAGAAGTAGCTTGACGTATTCGGTTTGAACCTGTATTCAAGATTAAAAATGGTATAGGCCGAAGCAAAAATACTTTCTTCATTGACCCCCCTTAAATTATAGATACCTCCTATCCTGAATAATTCATTCTCAAAATAGTCATTTGAGTTTAGCAACCCGCTTGAATTTTGCAGAAACAGATAATTTTTGTTATTGATGGCGTATAAAAAATGACTGCGCAAAATAAACTTTGACTGAGAGGCACTTTCCCCTTCACTTTTCCTGCTTCCTGCAAGAAGGCTTACATCTGCATTGAATGTTACGGGAAAGAGGGGGTCTGAAGATAATTTTTTAAAGATATACGAAATACCGTAGAACAGGTTTGCGTAAGAAGATACCCCATTGGTAGTTCCTTTGCTAAGGTCATTTGAGTTTTCAGTATTCAGTTGGGCAGCAATTTGACCTTTGCCTATCATGTTGTATTGCAAGCTGATATGTGCTCGGGTATTGCTAAAAGTGGAATCCTGGCGATACAGTTCGAAATTTAGTTTTGGAGTCAGGGGTGAATTGAAGAGGTATGGTATTTCTGTTTCAAGATAAAACCGTTGCCTGTTATTGCCATTGTTCTTCCAAAACAGCGCAATGGTTTCTCCGCTGTTAAACATATTGTTGATGGATAAATCCAGGTAGCCGTTAAACTCAAGGCCATTGTCATTTTCCTTTGAAGCAAAGCCTATGATCCCATCAAATTGATTTGATTTTTTTTTCTTTACATATAGGTAGATGATGGTGGAATCATTGGTAAACAGTATTTCAGGCGGTTTAACCTCTTCGGCGAATGACAGGTTATTGACTGATCGTGATGCCCTCTCGATCTTTTCTTTATTAAAAACAGATCCTATTTTGAGATCTAGTTCATGAATCAGGTAGTTTTTGGGAAAATTCTCATAGCCTTTAATGACTATTTTGTCAATAAATCGTTTTCTGTTCAAATTCATCACCAGTGAAGCATTGGCTTCATTACCTGTCAATTCTATATCCCGAAGCGTGAATTGAACAAAGGAATTGCCTTTAGCTTCGAACAAATCGACCAGCGATTGCATAAACCCACTCAGTTCAGAAAAGGGAATTCGAATTTTTGTGCCGGTCAATTCTTTGGCATAAGTTTTTAACTCATTTTGTGACAAAATAGTTTGCGGAATTTGATGGTAATCAATGGTAATATGGCTTACCCGGCTTCCGGGATCGATATAAGCGATCCATAGAGAATCTGTATTGGTCAGGCTGTCAAGTCGAGAACCAAGGAAGCCCTTTAATTCTATTTTTTTGATGAAAGTGTCGAGCGCTTGGTCCAGGGCATCTTTTGATGCGATATCCTTGGTGTATGTTTCCAGTGACCGCAGCACATCGTTTTCCTGCGGATTTAATATAATTTTAAGTGTTTGGCCTTGCGCCTGTGCTCCTTGAAGTCCGATAAGGAAAATAAGTATATATATATATGGTGTAACATCAGGTTTCAAAAGGCACAATATTTTGGCGTAAATATCTGTCAA
Organism: Lutimonas sp.; assembly: GCA_041554895.1. Taxonomy (GTDB): domain Bacteria; phylum Bacteroidota; class Bacteroidia; order Flavobacteriales; family Flavobacteriaceae; genus Lutimonas. The sequence continues at coordinate 1,924 of JBFFLO010000035.1, forward strand.
ATTAAGCGATTTACAAATAAGTTATTTGTCAATGTTCGGGCTCGGGAATTTGTCGAGTTTATCCAAAGATCTTCCAGGCATACGAAACAACCTGTTGCTTTTACTGTGCTGCAGCCTCTTGTTGATACAGGGTTCAATTTTAATTGTGCACATAAAGCTAAAAAAATCAATAATTTATAGTTTGAATAACGAGAAAAATATCATACATTTGCAAACTCTTAAAAAACAGAGAGAACGAAAATTAAAATTTTATAAAGATAGAATGCCAACTATTCAACAATTAGTACGAAAAGGAAGGACCAAAACAACCAAGAAGAATAAATCGGCTGCTTTGAATTCATGTCCCCAACGTCGTGGAGTTTGTACACGTGTTTACACTACTACCCCGAAAAAACCAAATTCAGCAATGAGAAAAGTTGCTAGGGTAAGGTTAACTAACGGTAACGAGGTGAATGCATACATTCCGGGAGAAGGACATAATTTACAAGAACATTCGATAGTATTGGTTAGAGGTGGAAGAGTAAAAGATTTACCGGGTGTTAAATATCACATTGTTCGTGGTGCTTTGGACACAGCAGGAGTAGAAGGAAGGACCCAGCGTCGTTCTAAATACGGAACCAAACGTCCAAAGAAATAATTTATAAGCTTTAATGTAAGGAACAATGAGAAAAAGAGTTTCAAAAAAGAGGATCCTTTTACCGGATCCGAAGTTTAACGATCAGATGGTTACAAGATTTGTGAACAACCTGATGTTGGATGGTAAAAAATCGATTGCATTTAAAGTTTTTTATGATGCAATGGAGATAGTTGAAGAGAAAAAGCAGGATGAAGAAAAGACTGCTGTTGAATTGTGGAAAGAGGCTTTATCAAATGTAATGCCCCATGTAGAGGTAAGAAGCCGAAGAGTTGGTGGTGCTACCTTCCAGATCCCAATGCCGATCAGGGCAGATAGAAAAATTTCTATGGCGATCAAATGGATGATTCTATATGCGAGAAAAAGAAATGAAAAAAGTATGTCTCAAAGACTTGCCGGTGAGGTGCTTGCAGCAGTGAAGGAAGAAGGAGCTGCAGTAAAAAAGAGAATGGATGTACACAAAATGGCGGATGCGAATAAAGCATTCTCTCATTTCAGATTTTAATAAAAATATAGAATGGCAAGAGATTTAAGATTAACTAGAAATATTGGAATTGCTGCGCATATTGATGCGGGTAAAACCACTACTACTGAAAGAATTCTATATTACACTGGAGTTTCCCATAAGATAGGTGAAGTGCATGATGGTGCTGCTACCATGGACTGGATGGAGCAAGAGCAGGAAAGGGGTATTACCATTACTTCTGCTGCGACAACTTGTACCTGGCAGTTTCCAACTGAGAACGGAGTTCCTACTCCAGATGCAGAGGGTTATCACTTTAATATTATTGACACTCCCGGTCACGTTGATTTTACAGTTGAGGTAAATCGTTCATTGAGAGTACTTGATGGATTGGTTTTTCTTTTTAGTGCTGTTGATGGTGTTGAGCCTCAGTCAGAGACTAACTGGAGGTTGGCCGACAACTATAAGGTTCCTAGAATTGGTTTTGTAAACAAAATGGACAGACAGGGGTCAGACTTTTTAAAAGTATGTACTCAGGTGAAAGAAATGTTAGGTTCCAATGCGGTTCCTATTGTTTTGCCAATTGGAGAAGAGGGAGATTTTAAAGGGATTGTTGACCTTGTAAAAAACAGGGCAATTAGCTGGAATGAAGAATCATTTGGTTCTACTTTTGAGGTTATAGATATTCCTGAAGACCTAAAAGAAGAAGCAGCTCAGTACAGAGCGATGTTGATAGAGGAAGTAGCGTCTTATGACGAGAATCTGTTGGAGAAATTCATGGAAGATGAAGATTCGATCACAGAGGAAGAAGTTCACAATGCGTTGAGAGCCGCTGTTATGGATATGGCGATCATTCCAATGATTTGTGGTTCTGCTTTTAAAAATAAAGGTGTTCAGTTTTTATTGGATGGCGTATGCAGGTATTTACCTTCGCCGCTGGATAAAGAAGCAATTATTGGTATCAATCCTGATACGGAGCAAGAAGTTTCAAGAAAGCCTTCTGTAAAGGAACCTTTTGCAGCATTGGCATTTAAGATTGCTACGGATCCTTTCGTAGGTAGACTGGCATTTTTCAGAACCTATTCAGGTCGTTTAGATGCAGGCTCATATATCTTGAATAACCGATCAGGTAAAAAAGAAAGAATTTCCCGAATTTACCAGATGCACTCAAACAAGCAGAATTCAGTTGATTATATTGAAGCTGGTGATATAGGTGCTGCGGTAGGATTTAAGGATATCAAAACAGGAGATACCATGTCTGCATTGGATGCGCCTATAGTATTGGAAAGCATGGACTTCCCTGATCCTGTGATCGGTGTTGCCGTAGAGCCAAAAACGAAGGCTGATGTGGATAAATTAGGTATGGGACTTGCCAAATTGGCTGAAGAAGATCCTACCTTCCAGGTAAGAACGGATGAAGCTTCTGGTCAAACCATCATTTCAGGTATGGGTGAATTACACCTTGAGATCTTGATCGATCGTTTAAAACGTGAATTCAAAGTTGAAGTGAATGAGGGTGAGCCACAGGTAGAATATAAAGAAGCAATTACTCAAACTGCACAACACAGAGAAGTATACAAAAAGCAATCTGGTGGTCGTGGTAAGTTTGCAGATATCATTTTCGAGATGGGACCTGCAGATGAGGATTTTGTTGGAGCCGGATTACAATTCGAAAATGTGATCAAAGGTGGTAATATTCCTAAAGAATATGTGCCTTCTGTAGAAAAAGGGTTCCAGATGGCTATGAAAAATGGTCCTTTGGCCGGATATGAAATGGATACGATGAAGATCACATTAAAGGATGGATCTTTCCACCCTGTGGATTCTGATGCACTTTCTTTTGAATTGGCAGCGAAAATGGGATATAAATCTGCAGCGAAAGCGGCAGGGGCTGTGATCCTGGAGCCAATCATGAAATTGGAAGTTGTTACTCCTGAAGAAAACATGGGTGATATTGTTGGTGACTTGAACAGAAGAAGAGGTCAGGTTAATGCAATGGATGACAGAGCCGGAGCAAAAGTGGTAAAGGCACACGTTCCTTTATCAGAGATGTTTGGTTATGTAACAACGTTGAGAACCCTATCATCTGGTAGAGCTACTTCAACGATGGAATTTTCTCACTATGAGAAGACTCCTTCTAATGTTTCAGAGGAAGTGATCAAAAAAGCACAAGGTTAATCTACTTAAACGAGATAAAATGAGTCAGAAAATTAGAATAAAATTAAAGTCTTACGATCACAATTTAGTAGATAAATCTGCTGAGAAGATTGTAAAAACAGTAAAGAACACAGGTGCTGTTGTAAACGGGCCAATCCCGTTGCCAACACACAAAAAGATCTTTACAGTATTGCGTTCACCACACGTAAACAAGAAGTCAAGAGAGCAATTTCAATTGAGTGCGTTCAAAAGAATTTTAGATATCTACAGTTCTTCTTCGAAAACAATTGATGCTTTAATGAAGTTAGAGTTGCCAAGTGGTGTAGAGGTAGAGATCAAAGTTTGATCTTAAGGATCAGAATGATCCAAAGCTGAAAAGGAATTTTCAGTTACATGTCCTGAGCGGTTGACGAAGGAAAAACGGAAAAAATAGATTCAGGGTTGAAGATATTTTGACCCTGTTTTTTTGAATAGAGTTAAGAGAATAATAATTAAATAATAGAAAATGTCTGGGTTAATAGGAAAAAAAATTGGAATGACCAGTATTTATGACGAGAATGGAAAAAATATTCCATGTACCGTGATTCAAGCTGGTCCTTGTGTAGTTACCCAAGTCAGAACCAAAGAGGTTGACGGGTACGAAGCCTTGCAACTTGGTTTCGATGACAAAGCAGAAAAGCAGTCTAATAAGGCGCTTAACGGTCATTTTAAAAAGGCTGGAACAACTGCTAAAAGACGTGTCGTTGAATTTCAAGGATTTGAGCAAGATTTTAAATTAGGTGATGAAATTTCAGTAGATCACTTTGAAGAAGGAGAATTTGTAGATGTATCAGGTACATCTAAAGGAAAGGGTTTTCAGGGAGTTGTAAAACGTCATGGTTTTGCAGGTTCTGAAAGAACTCACGGACAGCAAAGCATGAACAGGGCTCCTGGTTCTGTAGGTGCAGCTTCTTATCCTGCCAGGATCTTCAAGGGCATGAGAATGGCCGGTAGAATGGGTGGTGACAAAGTGAAAGTTCAAAACCTTCGAGTTTTAAAAGTGGTAAAGGATAAAAACCTGTTAGTAGTAAAAGGTGCTGTTCCTGGTCATAAGAATTCATATGTAATTATTCAGAAATAATGAAAGTAGCTGTTATAGATATCAACGGGAAAAAGACCGGAAGAAATGTTGAGCTTTCGGAGGCAGTTTTTGGTATTGAGCCAAATGACCACGCGATTTATTTAGATGTGAAACAGCATTTAGCTAATAGACGTCAGGGGACTCACAAATCGAAAGAAAGAGCTGACATTACAGGAAGTACTCGTAAGATAAAAAAACAAAAAGGTACAGGTACTGCGAGAGCAGGTAGTATCAAGTCGCCATTATTCAGAGGTGGAGGTAGAGCTTTTGGTCCAAGACCAAGAAGTTATTCGTTCAAATTGAATAAAGGATTGAAAAAATTAGCACGTCAATCGGCATTGTCGATCAAGGCTAAAGAAGATAATATCCTTGTGATTGAAAAGTTTGATTTTGAAGCTCCAAAGACAAAAGCTTTTACAAATATTCTAAAAGCGCTTGAACTGGAAGGGAAAAAATCTTTGTTTGTGTTGGACAGGTCAAATAATAATGTATATTTGTCATCACGAAATTTGAAAAGGACTAATGTCGTAAACGGCTCAGAACTAAATACTTACACAGTGCTTAACGCAAACAAAGTTGTAATTTCTGAGGCTTGTTTGGAAGAAATCGAATCTAATTTTAGCAAATAAGGGTCATGAGTATATTGATAAAACCTATTATTACGGAAAAAGCGACAGACCAGAGCGAGTTGAAGAACTGCTTTACGTTTGTTGTAAAGAAGGGAGCTAATAAGATAGAAGTTAAAGAAGCTGTAGAATCTGCTTATGGCGTTACTGTGAAGACTGTAAGAACCTTGAATTATCCAGTTAAGCGTACTACTAAGTACACGAAAAAAGGATTGGTTTCAAGTGTTAAAGGTGCCTATAAAAAGGCCATCGTTCAGTTAGCAGAAGGTGAGAACATTGATTTTTATAGCAATATCTAAGATAAGAAGATGGGATTAAGAAAATTAAAACCGATAACTCCAGGACAACGATTTAAAGTTGTTACGGATTTTGATGTCGTAACGACTGATAGGCCCGAAAAAAGCCTTTTGGCACCGATCAAAAGATCCGGAGGACGAAACAGTGAAGGAAAAATGACCATGCGCTTTTTAGGAGGTGGTCATAAAAGAAGGTACCGTGTTATAGATTTCAAAAGAAATAAAGATGGTGTTCCTGCTACTGTAAAGAGCATTGAATATGATCCGAACAGAACAGCCTACATTGCGTTGCTGAACTATGTGGATGGAGAAAAGACATACATTGTAGCTCAGAATGGGTTAAAAGTTGGTCAGGAAGTAATTTCTGGTGAAAAAGTGGCTCCGGAAATTGGAAACACCATGCTTTTAAACAATATTCCTTTGGGTACAGTGATTTCTTGTATTGAATTGCGTCCTGGACAAGGTGCAGTTATTGCGAGAAGTGCCGGAACTTTTGCACAGTTGATGGCTAGAGAAGGAAAGTATGCAACAATTAAATTGCCTTCGGGAGAGATCAGGATGATCCTTCTAACTTGTAAGGCAACGATTGGTGTAGTATCGAATTCTGATCATCAATTGACTGTTTCAGGTAAGGCTGGTAGAAGCAGATGGTTAGGAAGACGTCCAAGAACGCGTCCTGTAGCGATGAACCCTGTAGATCATCCAATGGGTGGTGGTGAAGGTAGAGCCTCAGGTGGACACCCAAGATCTAAGAATGGTATTCCTGCTAAAGGATTCAAGACCCGTTCTAAGACTAAGGCAAGCAATAAGCAAATCGTTGAACGTAGAAAAAAATAATTAGTTAGAAAGTATGGCACGTTCGTTAAAAAAAGGACCCTATGTTTTTCACGCTTTAGAGAAAAAAGTACAGAAAAATATAGACGCAGGAAAAAAATCAGTAATTAAAACATGGTCAAGAGCATCTATGATCACTCCTGATTTTGTAGGACAGACAATTGGTGTTCACAATGGCCGTCAGTTTGTACCAGTATATATTACTGAAAACATGGTAGGTCATAAATTAGGTGAATTTTCTCCAACACGTTCGTTTAGAGGACACGCAGGAGCAAAAAATAAAGGTAAAAAATAGTAGGTTATGGGAGTTCGAAAAAAGTTAAGAGCAGATCAACTGAAAGAGGCTCGCAAGAGTACTTACGTTGCAAAGCTTAATGGTTGTCCTACATCTCCAAGAAAGATGCGTTTAGTTGCAGATTTGATCAGAGGGGTAGAAGTAGAAAAGGCACTTCAGATCTTGAAATTTAACCCAAAAGAGGCATCAATTAATCTTGAAAAATTAATGTTATCAGCAATTGCCAACTGGCAAGCTAAGAATGAAGAGGCGAGCATAGAAGATGCCGGACTTTTTGTAAAAGAAATTTATGTTGATAGCGCAACGATGTTGAAAAGGTTGCGTACTGCTCCTCAAGGCAGGGCGCACAGGATTAGAAAACGTTCAAACCATGTAACCATGGTTTTGGGAACAAATAATTTAAGCAATTAATTAAGCATGGGACAGAAGACAAATCCAATAGGAAATCGTTTAGGAATCATCAGAGGATGGGAATCTAACTGGTACGGTGGAAATGACTACGGAGATAAGATTGCAGAAGACAGCAAGATTCGTAAATATATCCATGCTAGATTGCAAAAAGCAAGTGTTTCACGTGTGATTATTGAGCGTACGCTTAAACTTGTAACCGTTACTATCACTACTGCAAGACCTGGTATCATTATCGGGAAAGGCGGACAAGAGGTAGACAAGTTGAAAGAAGAGCTTAAAAAGATCACCGGGAAAGAGGTACAGATAAATATCTTTGAAATCAAGCGTCCGGAGCTTGACGCTAAGTTAGTGGCTGCCAGTATTGCACGTCAGATTGAGAACAGAATCTCATACAGACGAGCGATCAAAATGGGAATTGCTGCAACGATGCGTATGAATGCAGAAGGTATTAAAGTACAAATTTCAGGTCGTTTGAACGGTGCTGAAATGGCTAGATCTGAATCTTATAAAGAAGGAAGAATTCCTCTTTCTACTTTTAGAGCAGATATAGATTATGCCTTGGAAGAAGCGAGTACTACTTATGGTAAAATAGGTGTGAAAGTTTGGATTATGAAAGGTGAGGTTTATGGAAAGAGAGAATTGTCTCCACTAGTTGGTCTTTCTAAGAAAGGTAAAACAGGTGGCGGTGGTAAAGGACCAGGTCCAGGTAGGAATAAATCTCGTAGATAAATTTTTTAAGACGTAGAAAATGTTACAACCAAAAAGAGTAAAATATCGTAAAGTACAGAAAGCCAAGGGGAACATGAAGGGTAACTCCCAAAGAGGCCACCAGCTTTCTAATGGTATGTTCGGTATTAAGTCATTAGAGCAGAATTTACTTACCTCTCGTCAGATTGAAGCAGCAAGGGTTGCGGCTACAAGATATATGAAGAGACAAGGAAGTTTATGGATTAAAATTTTTCCGGATAAGCCGATAACCAAAAAGCCTTTAGAGGTACGTATGGGTAAGGGTAAAGGTGCACCTGAGTATTTTGTTGCAGTGATAAAGCCCGGAAGGATTATGTTTGAAGTAGGAGGAGTACCTATTGAAGTAGCAAGAGAGGCATTACGCCTGGCCGCTCAAAAGTTACCGGTAAAAACGAAATTTGTGGTTGCAAGAGATTTTGACAACGCTTAATTTTTAATCTTATGATATCCTTTGACAAGGGGATAGCATTGAGTTAAATTTAACAAAGAAAACATGAAACAATCAGAAATTAAAGAATTATCAGTAGAAGAGCTAAACGAGAAGTTAGCCATATTCAAAAAGAATTATACTGATTTGAAACTTGCTCATGCCATTTCTCCTTTGGAAACTCCATTGCAATTAAGAAATGTGCGTAGAACAGTTGCAAGAATTGCCACAGAATTAACTAATAGAGAATTACAATAATTGTAATTGATTTGAAGAGATGGAAAAAAGAAATCTTAGAAAAGAAAGAATAGGAGTAGTTTCAAGTAACAAAATGGAGAAATCTATTGTTGTGTCTGAAGTGAAACGAGTAAAGCATCCAATGTATGGTAAGTTCGTATTGAACACCAAGAAGTATGTGGCACATGACGAGAACAACGATTGTAAGGAAGGGGACAAAGTGAGAATCATGGAAACACGTCCTTTAAGTAAGTCAAAACGTTGGAGATTAGTAGAAATCTTAGAAAGAGCTAAATAATTATGTTACAGCAAGAATCAAGATTAACAGTAGCGGATAATACCGGAGCCAAAGATGCTCTTATAATTCGTGTGCTAGGTGGAACGAAGAAACGTTACGCTTCAGTAGGAGATAAAATTGTAGTTGCGATTAAGCATTCTACTCCGAATGGAACAGCTAAAAAAGGTCAGGTATCTAAGGCGGTTGTGATCAGAACCAAGAAAGAAGTAAGACGTAAAGACGGATCATATATCCGTTTTGACGATAATGCTTGTGTATTACTGGATTCTACTTCAGGAGAAATGAGAGGGACCCGTGTTTTTGGTCCTGTAGCGAGAGAGCTTCGTGAAAAACAGTTCATGAAAATTGTATCATTGGCACCTGAAGTGCTTTAATTTATAGGAAGATGACAAAGCTAAAAATTAAAACAGGAGATACCGTAAAGGTAATGGCCGGTGACCATAAAGGTGAAGAAGGTAAGGTGATCAAGGTTTTTATTGATAAGAACCGTGCGATCGTTGAAGGTGTAAATATGGTTTCCAAGCATGCTAAACCTAGTGCTGAGAACCCACAGGGAGGTATTGTAAAAAAAGAAGCTTCTTTACACATTTCTAACCTAATGTTGGTTGAAAATGGAGTGACTACTAAAGTGGGATATCGTATGGAAGGAGATAAAAAAGTTAGGTTTTCAAAAAAATCTAAAGAAGTATTATAGTTATGGAAAATATGCCAAGACTTAAAAAGGACTACAACGACAGAATTATTTCTGCATTAAAGGAAGAATTTGGTTACAAAAATGTGATGCAGGTTCCTAAATTGGAGAAAATAGTGATCAGTAAGGGCGTTGGAGCTGCTATAGCAGATAAGAAATTAATTGAATATGCGGTTGACGAATTGACTCAGATCACTGGTCAAAGAGCAGTTTCAACAATTTCAAAGAAAGATATTGCAACATTTAAGTTGCGTAAAGGGATGCCAATTGGTGTGAAAGTTACTTTGCGTAAGAACAGGATGTATGAATTTTTAGACAGGTTAGTAACTGCTTCTTTACCACGTGTAAGGGATTTTAAAGGAGTAAAAGCCAATGGTTTTGACGGAAGAGGAAATTATAATTTGGGAATTACCGAACAAATTATCTTTCCGGAGATCAATATTGACAAGGTGAACAAAATTGGTGGTATGGATATCACATTTGTTACAACTGCCAAAACTGATAAAGAAGCAAAATCGTTATTGCACGAATTAGGGGTACCATTTAAAAAGAATTAATAAGATGGCAAAAGAATCAATGAAAGCTCGTGAAGTGAAAAGAGCTAAAACTGTTGCAAAATATGCTGAAAAAAGAAAGGCTCTTAAAGAAGCCGGAGATTATGATGCTTTGCAAAAATTACCAAAGAACGCTTCGCCTATCCGTATGCACAACAGATGTAAATTGACTGGGCGTCCTAAAGGATATATGCGTCAATTTGGGATTTCTCGTGTTACTTTTCGCGAAATGGCTAATCAAGGTTTGATCCCTGGTGTGAAAAAAGCTAGTTGGTAAAATCATTAATTGGTTTCAGGTTTGACCCGATACAAGGTCGAATACCAAAACCGTAAATATTTATATATGTATACAGATCCAATCGCAGATTATCTAACAAGAATTAGAAATGCTGCAAGCGCCGGACACAGGGTTGTGGAAATTCCAGCGTCGAACTTAAAAAAGGAAATGACCAAAATCTTATTTGATCAGGGTTATATCTTAAGTTATAAGTTCATCGAAAACAAAGTTCAGGACATTATCAAGATTGCTTTAAAGTACAATAAGGATACAAAGCAACCTGTAATTAAGAACATTCAAAGAGTGAGTACTCCTGGTTTAAGAAAATATGCAGGAGCTCATGAAATGCCTAGAATTCTGAACGGTTTGGGAATTGCCATCGTTTCTACTTCAAGAGGTGTAATGACGAATAAGAAAGCGCGTCAGGAGAATATTGGTGGAGAGGTTTTATGTTTCGTTTATTAAAAAGTAGCTAAGATGTCAAGAATAGGAAAAAACCCAATAACGATTCCGGAAGGAGTTACTGTTGAAATAAAGGATAACACGGTTACCGCTAAAGGTAAACTAGGAGAATTGACTCAAGAAATTGAAGAAATTTCAGTTAAGATAGAGGACGGAATAATTACGTTGGAAAGACCTTCTGATGTAAATAACCACAAATCTAAGCACGGTCTTTACAGAGCCCTGATCAATAATATGATCGTAGGTGTTTCAGAAGGATGGACCAAAGAATTGGAATTGGTTGGAGTTGGTTACAGAGCCTCAAATCAGGGTCAGAAATTGGATCTTGCTTTAGGATTTTCACACAATATTGTTTTAGATATTGCCCCTGAAGTAAAAGTGGAGACGGTATCTGATAAAGGAAAGAATCCAATAGTTAAATTAACTTCTTTTGATAAGC
>JBFFLO010000036.1:0-12774 GCA_041554895.1 Lutimonas sp.
AAACAGATTTTAGGAAATCCTGAAAGAGTGACGGTACAACCGGAACAGACTACGGCTGAAAAGGTTGAACAAAGTTTATATTTCGTCACAAAAGGAAACAAGATCAAGCTCATGGTACATTTGTTGCAAGAGCATGACATGGATTCGGTTTTGGTTTTTTCGAGAACCAAACACGGGGCAAATAAAATTGTTAAATTATTGCTTAGAGACGGTTTTCAGTGTGCAGCAATACATGGTAACAAATCCCAGAAAGCACGGGAGCTGGCCCTTGACAGTTTTAAAAAAGGAAAGATTACGGTTTTGGTGGCTACAGACATAGCAGCCAGGGGGATCGATATAGATGAATTGTCATATGTAGTTAATTATGACCTTCCCAATGTGCCAGAATCTTATGTGCACAGGATTGGAAGAACGGGCAGGGCAGGCTCTAGTGGTATGGCCATTTCTTTTTGTGACGCCTCCGAAAGGCCTTATCTAAAAGATATTGAAAAATTGATCGACAAGAAGATCACTGTAATCCACGATCATCCATTTATGAATGATGACCTGGAAAATGAATCATTCAGTCCTGAACGAAAGCACGGTCATAAAAAGAAACCTAAACCGACATCAGCTTCCAAGGTAAAGGGAAGTGGTGGCAAGAATAATTATTGGAGAAAGAGAAAGACCGGAGGGCCAAGGAAACCTTCCTGATCACTATCCTTTGCAAAGAAATTCTGTTGACCATGATTTAAATCATTTTATTTCTGGCATAATTTCATGTACTTTATAATAGTTTAAATGCCATGCAGGATGAAAAAAGACCAACCGATATCAAGTATCATGACCAGGGAGGTCGTGACCTTGAGCTTAAAAGACACACTTTATTCGGCAGAGAAGAGAATGAAAACCCATCATATCAGGCATATGCCTGTTGTGGAAAATGAGAAACTAATTGGCTTGATTAGTTTATCCGACCTGCAGCGTGTCAGTTTCATTGATGCCTATGGCAAGGAAGGCACAGAAGACACCCCTATTTACAATATGTTAGACATCAAAGACCTGATGATCAAGAAACCACTTACGGTAACGCCTCAAACCACCATTCTGGAGGTTTCAAAATTGTTGACCAGTAAGGAATTTCATTCTTTACCGGTTGTCGAAGGAGACAAACTGGTAGGTATCATTACCACAACGGATCTTTTGCATTATTTTATTGAATTATGCTGATCCAACATGGCGGCAACTTTGTGGACAATGGTTTCTGCCAGTTTAAATTTTGATTCTACGGTCCATCCGGCAACGTGAGGACTTAAAAGTACCTTAGATGAATTGATCAAATATTGAAAATCTTCGGGTAAGGTGTTTTCATCTGAAAAAAAATTCTCAAAAGAATTCTTTTCATATTCAAGCACATCAAGACAGGCCCCGGCCACCTTTCCGTTTTCCATTGCTTTTACAAGATCCTTGGTAACCACTGCTGAACCTCTGGCCGTATTGATCAAATAAATATTATGGTTGAATTTTTGTAAAAAAGCGGCATTGACCATATGCTTTGTCAGGGCTGTTTGAGGCGTATGCAGGCTAAGCACTTCTGTCTTTTCGAATAACTCTTTTAAAGAGACCTGACGGGCGTTTTGGTCTCCTACTTTTGGTTTGATATCATAACAGATCACTTCGCTGTCAAAACCCTTCAGTTTTTTAGCAAAGGCCTTCCCCATATTGCCATATCCAATAAGGCCAATGGTTTTCCCCTCGAGCTCTATGCCCCTGTTGTCTTCTCTTAACCAGACACCTCTTCTGATTTCACTATCGGCTTTTTTTAGCTTATTAAAAAGTGCAAGAATCATCCCCAGGGCATGTTCTCCCACAGCATTTCTATTTCCTTCGGGGGCAGCGATCAGCCTTATGCCTTTTTTTTTGGCAAACTCAACATCAATATTCTCGAGCCCGGCGCCAACTCTTCCAATAAACTTTAGGTTTGTTGCTTTTTCCAGAAAAGATCTATCAAGAGAGAACCGGCTTCTTACAATCACGCCTTCATAGTGATGTATCTTTTTTTCAATTTCAGATTTGCTTGAATCATAATCTTCATGACAGTCAATCTGCAAGTCTTTTAGACCTTGTAAGAGAAAAGGATGATTTGTGTCTAAAAAAAGCACTTTCATGATTTTTATTTTTTTTACAAAAATATAGGAACTCTTTTATTAAAAGATCCTTAATTTTAAAAAAAAATATATTTATGAAACGTATTTATTGCATGTTGTTTTTTTGTGTATCGCTCTTGATCCAGACCTCTTTGGTCGCACAGGATTATTATTTCGAGGATTTTAAACCCTTTGATAAATCAATTCCGAGCCCGGAGGAGTTTTTGGGCTATCCGATAGGCGAATACCATACAAGACATGACCTGGTGGTTGCTTATATGTATACCCTTGCGGAACTTTCAGATAAGGCTTCGGTGACTGTTTATGGTAAAACACATGAAAACAGAAAGCTGCTCATCCTCAATATTGGAACTCCCTCGAATTTGGAAAATTTAGAAACTATCCAAAGACGGCATATGGAGGTGGTCGATCCGAATACCAATGTGACTGATTTCAACGACCTGCCCTTATTCATTAACATGGCCTATGGGGTGCATGGAAACGAGCCTTCGAGTACTGAAGCTGCTATGCTTACAGCCTATACCTTAGTGGCCTCACAAAATGAATCTGTTCAAAAATATTTGGAGGAAGTGATCGTGTTTCTTGATCCGACTATCAATCCTGACGGAAGAGACAGGCACAGCAATTGGGTAAACACCTACAGAGGACAGCCACTTGTGGCAGATAAGTATGATATTGAACATAATGAAGGATGGCCCCGAGGAAGAACCAATCATTATTGGTTCGATCTGAACAGAGACTTGCTGCTTGCGGTTAATCCTGAATCAAGAGGGCGTTTAAAATGGTATCACCAATGGTATCCGAATGTTGTGACCGATTTTCATGAAATGGGAACCAATAGCACTTTTTTCTTCGAGCCCAAGAATAAATCAGCCTCAGTAAACCCGATCACACCGGCTGAGAACAGAGATGTGCTCAACAAGGTATTCGCAGATCAGTTTGCCGCTGACCTTGATCAAATCGGCTCTTTTTACTTTACTGATGAGGTCTATGATTCTACTTATCCAGGCTATGGATCCACCTATATGGACCTTCATGGTGCGCTTGCCTTGTTATTTGAACAGGCAAGTTCGAGAGGGCATCTTCAGGAAACTCCTACGGGAGAAATTTCTTTCTCTTTTACGATACGAAACCAGTATGTTTCCAGTATAGCAACCATTAAGGCAGCCATAGCGAATAAAGAACTTTTGTATAAATATCAAAATAATTTCTTTAAGAATTCACTGCAAAAAGCAAACAGTTCTAATATAAAGGGGTATGTTTTTGGGGACGCTTTTGACAAAAACAGGAACAAAGCTTTTCTTGACGTGTTGCTGCAACATCATATTGAAGCCTATCCCGTTACCAGGGATCTAAAGGTCAACGACAAGACTTTTAAGGCTGGAAATTCCTATGTGGTTCCTACCGATCAGAAACAGTATTATATGGTACAATCATTATTTGAGACCTTTAGCAAATACAGGGACAGTATTTTTTATGATACTTCGGCCTGGTCTATGGTGAATTTTTACAATATGAAATACCAGCCCCTTTCAAAGCTGCCGGCAAGAGGTCCTGTGGTCACAGCTGAAAGCAATAACACAACCTTAGAGGAGGTGGCAAAAAGTAATTACGCCTACATTATACCTTATGATGATTATTATGCTCCTGCGCTTCTCTATTTTCTTCAGGATCATGGATTAGTGGTTAAAATATCCGAAAAACCTTTTACGATAAAAATAAACGGCAAGGACCAAGGTTTTCATCGTGGAGCATTAATGGTTCCGGTAGAAGACCAGTCTGAACTTGACAAGGAGGCAGTTTATAAATGGGTCAAAGAAGGTAGCGAAAGATTTGGAGTTCAGGCCCATGCTGTCTCAACAGGAATGACCGTAAAGGGCAATGGTTTGGGAAGCAGAAGTTTCCAAACTTTGAAAAAGCCACGCGCCATGATGTTGGTTGAAGGTTCCGTCAGTTCCTATGAAGCAGGGGAGGTATGGCATTTGTTCGAGAATAGGATGGAAATCCCTCTTGTTAAAGTCCCTGAGGGCAGGTTTTATCAAACAGATATTTACAGGTATAATGTAATTATAATGGTATCAGGAAGTTACAGGTTGCTCAATAAGAAAGAAAAGGACAGGATCAGGCAGTGGGTTGCCGATGGAAATACACTCATTACAACCGCAAGAGGAAGTGATTGGGCTGTGAAACAAAAAATAGCGGATGAGGGATTGATAGCGGCAAAAATTGATACTGTACCTGTCCAAAACAGAAGCGATTATGAAAAAGCAACGGGCAGTATCGAAAAGCACAATATTGGAGGCGCGATTTTTGGGGTCGACCTCGATATCACCCATCCGGTTGCTTATGGCTATCAGGACAGACGGGTCCCTGTTTACAAGAACAACAGGGTTTGGCTGTCTCCAAGCAAGAACAGTTTTTCGACAGTGGCCAAGTATCTCGATCAGCCGCATATTGATGGCTATATCAGTAAGGAAAATTTGGAGATCATGAAAGGTGCCGCATCAATAATTGTAAGTAAAAGGGGCAAGGGAAGAATCATTCTTTTTGCTGATAACCCTAATTTTAGGGGAGCCTGGTACGGGACCAATAAATTATTTATGAATGCGGTCCATTTCGGATCATTGATAAAAATACCCCAATAAGCAAAACTATAAATGATATATAAAAAAACTCCAAAGAATATCTTTGGAGTTTTTTTATTGTAGTTACATTTTTTGCTTAATTTTTTAAAGCTTCAGCACCACCGACGATCTCAAGTATCTCATTGGTTATCGCAGCTTGACGCGCTTTGTTGTATACCAGCAGCAGGTCATCTCTAAGTTCGGTTGCATTATCAGTTGCTTTATGCATAGCGGTCATTCTCGCTCCGTGTTCTGAAGCATATGAGTCTCTGATAGCTTTGTATAACTGCATTTTCAAAGCCTTAGGAATCAATCCTTTTACGATCTCGGTCTTGTTGGGTTCGAAAATATAATCAGCATCTGCATCCTCAGTTTCTTCAGCAGGAATAATAGGCAAGTACTGTTCCTGTGTTACAATTTGAGTGGCTGCATTTTTAAACCTGTTATAAACAAGATCGATCTGGTCAAAATTCCCATTGGCAAACTGTTCCATAAGATCCTCTGCAAACGGAGTGGCATTTTCAAAAGTAAGGTCATCAAAAAGATTACTTTCAAAATTATAGATGCTAAAAGTTTTGGAGAGGATGTCATTTCCTTTTTTACCTATGGTAAGCATGGAAACCTCTTTACCGGCATATTTGTTCTTGGCCATTCTGGCCGCTTCTTTAATTACTGATGAGTTAAAACCGCCACATAAACCTCTGTTAGAAGTGATGGCAACAATCAATACCTTTTTGACATCTCTTTGTTGTGTATAAACTCCTCCATCTTCACCGTCAAGGGTTGCACTAAGATTTTGTAATAACTCGGTTAATTTATTAGAATAGGGACGCATTTGTACAATCGCATCCTGGGCTTTTTTCAACTTTGCAGCAGATACCATTTTCATGGCACTGGTGATCTTCATGGTTGACCCAATGGATGAAATTCTATTACGTATTTCTTTTAAATTTGCCATTCTTTATATAATTATAAATTTGGAATTCAATTTGCTGAATTCAAAACTTTTAATGTTTTATTCATACTTTGCAGAAACTTCCTTCGCTACTTTTTCCAAAGTGTCAGTAACTTCATCAGTTAACTTTCCGGCCTTTAATATGTCAAGGATATCCCTGTGTTTCGCATTAAGGAATTCAAGATAATCTTTTTCGAATTCTTTCACTTTTTCAACAGGAACCTTTCTCAATAGATCCTTAGAACCTGCATAAATGATAGCGATCTGGTCTTCTACAGCGAATGGGTCATTCTGTGCCTGCTTTAATATCTCAACGTTTCTTTTACCTTTTTCGATTACGTTCAATGTAGCAGCGTCAAGGTCAGATCCAAATTTAGCAAATGCCTCCAACTCACGATATTGTGCCTGGTCAAGTTTTAATGTACCAGCTACTTTTTTCATTGATTTGATCTGTGCATTACCCCCAACACGCGATACTGAAATACCCACATCAATTGCAGGCCTAACCCCTGAGTTAAACAAGTCTGATGTAAGGAATATCTGACCATCTGTAATTGAAATTACGTTGGTCGGAATATATGCCGATACGTCACCTGCCTGTGTTTCAATGATAGGAAGGGCAGTAAGTGAACCACCACCTTTTACTTTTCCTTGTAATGAAGGAGGAACGTCATTCATTTGAGAGGCAATTCCGTCATCATTGATCACTTTTGCGGCTCTTTCAAGAAGCCTTGAGTGTAAATAGAAAACGTCACCAGGATAAGCTTCACGTCCCGGAGGTCTTCTTAATAACAAAGAAACTTCACGGTAAGCAACTGCTTGTTTTGAAAGGTCATCATAAATAATCAGTGCAGGTCTGCCGGTATCTCTGAAGTACTCCCCGATGGCAGCTCCGGCAAAGGGAGCATAAAATTGCATTGGAGCTACATCAGAAGCGTTAGCCGCAACGATAGTAGTATATGCCATAGCCCCTTTTTCTTCAAGGTTCTTGGCAATACCTGCAACAGTAGATCCTTTTTGACCTATGGCAACATATATACAATATACTGGCTCACCAGCATCATAAAATTCTTTTTGGTTGATAATCGTATCAATAGCAACTGTAGACTTACCTGTCTGACGGTCACCAATGATCAATTCACGTTGCCCTCTTCCAACCGGGATCATTGCATCAACAGATTTTAATCCGGTTTGCAAAGGCTCAGTTACTGGTTCTCTAAAAATTACTCCAGGAGCTTTTCTTTCTAATGGCATTTCAAAAGTTTCTCCTTCGATAGGTCCTTTACCATCAATTGGCTCTCCCAAGGTATTGACAACCCTGCCAAGTATTCCTTCACCAACATTAATAGAAGCAATTCTTTTGGTACGTTTAACCGTAGCGCCTTCTCTGATGGCAGTAGATTCACCTAGTAATACTACACCAACATTGTCTTCTTCCAGGTTAAGAACGATACCTTCAAGCCCGCCTTCAAAAACCACTAGTTCTCCATACTGTACATTTGACAATCCGTAGACTCTGGCGATACCATCACCAATTTGCAATACAGTTCCTATTTCAGTTAAGGTAGCCTTACCTTCAAATCCTGTTAGTTGTTCTTTTAAAATTGCTGAAACTTCAGCTGGTTTTATTGTTGCCATTTTTACTAGTTATTATCTTAATTAGATTTTAGATATATATTGATTATCTTCAAATTGGGAAAGCAGACTTTTCAGTCTCGATGATACACTGGAATCATACAATTTGTCTCCAATTCTCAATACGAATCCTCCAATAATAGAAGGGTCTATCACATTATTCATAGAAATTTCTTTTCCAACAGATTCTTTGATTTTTTTAAGAATTTCTGTTTCAAGCTCTTTGGTAAGAGGAACTGCTGAAGTAATTTGAGCGACTTCTATTCCTTTAAGGAAGTCATAAATTACAACATACTCCTTTGCCACTAAATTCAATATTGGCAGCCTTTTGTTTTCGATCAAAAGATTTAAAAGGCCCATGGTAATACCATTGACTTTTTTCTCAAAAATTTTAGTCAATACAGCTCGTTTAGCACCTGATTTGATTATTGGGCTTTTCAACATGATATCCAGATCATGATTCTCTTCAATAGTTGACTGGATCAATATCATGTCATCATTCACCTCCTTGGCAAATCCTTTTTCTTTTGCCAGGTTCAATACGGCCTTCGCGTACCTTAATGCTGCTCTTGTTCCTTTCATGCTGTTATTTTAAGCTGGCTTCGTCTAACATTTTTTCAATCATAGCCACCTGCTTGCCCTTGTTGGACAATTCCTCCTTCATGATCTTTTCGGCGATCCCGATCGATAATTCAGCTACCTGGTTTTTTAGTTCTGTAATAGCAGCCAGTTTTTCATTTTCTATGGTTTGTTTTGCTTGCTCTATGATCTTGTTTGATTGAGCTTTAGCCTCATCTTTAGCCTCAGTGATCATTTTTTCTTTGATCATACGGGCATCCTTTAGCAAACCATCTCTTTCAGCTCTTGCCTCTTTTAAGATTTTTTCGTTGCTGGATTTGAGATCAACCATTTCCTGGCGAGCCTTATCTGCTTCATCCAAAGCATTTTGAATACCTTCTTCTCTGCTGTTTAAAGCATCTAAAATAGGCTTCCAAGCAAATTTTTTCAATAATAAAAGCAAAAGAACAAAAAGTACCATTTGCCAGAAAAAAAGTCCAAATGAAAAATCGTTGATTAATTTCTCCATGTGTTTATTTTGTAAATATTAATATTTTGTTTGAAAACAATGGCTATAACCAACCGTTATAGCCATTGTTAATGTTAAGATTATACTGCAAATAAAGCAGCAAATCCAATACCTTCAATAAGCGCAGCTGCAATTAGCATTGCTGTTTGAATTTTACCAGTAGCCTCAGGTTGACGAGCAATAGCGTCCATCGCTGAACCACCAATTCTACCGATACCGATACCGGCACCAATTACAACCAATCCTGCACCTACAATAGCTGGAATCTCCATAATATATATATAATTAAAAATTAAACATTCACTACTTAATGCGCCTCATCATGCTCATGCTCTTCAACCGCGAATCCAAAATATAAAGCAGACAGCATGGTAAAGATATAAGCCTGTAACAAGGCAACTAATAATTCAATCATTGAAATGGCGAAAGAAAGAACAAATGACAAACTACTGCCGATCCAGTTTTTGAATACAAAAATCAAACCGATCAAACTCATCAATACGATGTGCCCGGCCATAATGTTAGCGTACAAACGAATCATTAGGGCAAAAGGTTTGATAAATACTCCCAATAATTCAATAGGAGCTAATATGATTTTCATTGGAACCGGTACACCCGGCATCCAAAAGATATGTTTCCAGTAATTTTTATTTCCTGAGAACTGAGTGATCAAAAAAGTCAAAATCGCCAAAGCAAAAGTCACAGCTATATTTCCTGTCACGTTTATACCAAGAGGCGTTAATCCTAAAAGGTTTAAAAACCAGACAAAAAAGAATACGGTAAGCAAGAAACTCATGTATTTTTTGTAATGCTTCTCTCCTATATTAGGTATAGCAATCTCATCCCTTATATAAACGACGATAGGCTCAAAGAATCTCCCGGCCCCTTTTACAATCGGACCTTTTCCAAATGACCTGGCCAAACCGATAAATAAAAGCAGCATTAAGACAGCTGTCACCATGATCATCAAGACATTTTTGGTGATTGAAAAGTCTAAAGGCTTGATATTGGTTGGGTGATCATGATCATCAATATTCAGTGTCCCTTCAGCATCTGTTCTATAGATTTTGTTGTGGTATAATTTGTAGTATTTCCCGTTGCTTTCAGCAACTGTTTCTCCATGATGAAACTTAGAAGAAGAAAATAAATGAAAGCCTTCATCGATAAGGATCACCGGAAGAGAAAAACCATAATGTACGTTTTTTTCAGTATCGCTAAAAAAGATAAAATCATGGGAATCCTGGATATGATGACTGATACTTTCCTTAATTTCTGTTTTTAACTCTCTTTCTTCTGCATTTCCTTCATGCTCTCCATGCTGGGCATTTAGGTTCAAGCTAAAAACTAAAATTGTGATTGTAAGGAATTTTACTAAAAACTTACTTTGCATCTTTAACGTATTAGATTGGCTTAAAAAATCTGTGCAAAAGTAATATATTTATTTGGATAGATTATAAAGAAAATCTTATTTTTTTAGAAATTGAATGACGCCAAAAGTTTCTAAAATAAGGCTGATCACATAAGGAACGAAAAACGCAGCAAATTCATATGAGTCAAGCCCTCCGTCAAGTTTATAAAATGGATAAAAGAATATAAAAAAGAAGAGAAATTTAATAAAACTACCCCCCATATACAGGAAGCCTAATTGTTCCGGCATTTTATTTTTTAAGAGAAAAAGAGAAAGGTAAATCACCAAAGCCAATAAGCAGTTTACAAGATACGCGGCAATGATCCGGTTATCAAAAAGAGGCAATTCCAATTGGGAGAGAACAAAGAGATGGATCCCGAAAAATATCGCTAGAACGCTGATGAGTGTTAATGAAAATTTAGCAAATGAGTGCATGTTCACTTAATTATCCAGATTTTTGATTTGTCTCAACAGGCTGTAAAAGGATAATACCACCCCTAGCAAGGTCAATACAATGGTGTAGGTGTTGTTTTCAGTATACTTTGAATCGAGCCATTTACCCAGGCTGGCAGCTAAATAAATTGTTATGCCCATTTGCAGGCCTATGCCTGTAAGTACGATGTATTTGTTAAGCTGTTTTTTTGGTTTTTTCTCCGTCATTTTGCATTACTTTGACCGAGCCTTTCATGGCACAGGTGGCATTAAATATAGCTCCCGGCTCTACGGATAATTTACCCATGACCACGTCTCCACTAATATCAGCCGTACTTTTTAAAGAAAGGATTTGGTCGACGATTAGTTTTCCTGAAAATGAACCCTCGATATCTGCATGTGCACAATCTATGGTCCCGGAAACAAATCCTTCTTTACCAATTACCACCCTGCCACTGGTTTTAATAGTACCTTCAATTTTGCCGTCTACCCTAAAATCTCCGTCTGATTTAATGTCTCCTACAAGAGAAGTGTTTTTAGCGATTGTGTTGCGTTCTCCAATCGGGCCCGGACTTTCTTTCTTTTCGTTGAACATAATAGTATAGTTTTAGTTTTGTTGCGATTCTTCTTTTAATCCTGATAATTTTACAAGAGCCTCTTCAGCATGTTCACTTTCTTCAGTATTGGGATAGTTTAAAATGATTGAATTCAATTTCTCCCTAAATAGCTCTTCTCCAACTGTTTTGTAAAGGATAAAAGCTTTTAACAATTCAAATTTCGCTTCGATTTCAAGGCCTTTAAAGCGTTCAAGCCCTTCATTAACTGTTCTAAGGGAGTATTCGAAATCTTCTTCTTCATAGCAAACGAAGGCAGTTTTATACATAAACTCCGGACCATCATCATCGTCGCTGCTCTCCAAAACGCCTTTAGGGTTTTTGATCATTTCAGCATAACGCGAGTCCGGATAATTAATAACGATATCTTCGCGGTATTTATTGCTCTTTTCTATGTTAAAAAATTCATAGGTTTTATATAGATGATACTTAACGGGTAAAACCAGATTTTCTTTAGGCTCGTTTTCAAGGAATTTTTCAAAATCAACCGCGGCAATCTCGTATTCCCTGAATTGCTCTTTGTAGATGAGCCCCAGGTTGTAAAAGGCATCGTTTCGAACATCATGTATGCTGTCTATAGCCTTTTGATTTTTGGGGATCTGTTGCTTATAAAAAGCGGTATTAAAGAGCATACTGGTATCCAGTTCTACCCTGGTCTCCTTGATTGCAACATCAGAACTCAAACCTATATTTTGAGCTATCAACCAAAAGTCACCAGGAGGCCTGTTCCCATATTTGTTCCTGAACTGTTGTTTTCCGAGCCCAACCACCTGTGGATTATAAAAATAAAAGGTACCACCGTCGGCATTGTTGTTATTGGTAATAGCCAGGTCACCCATCCCTGCGGTTGCAGTAACTTGTTCCTTTAAAAGTTGCTCAGCTTCATATTTCAACTTTAGTTGTTCAATATACCCCTTAAAATAGATGTCTTTTTGTTCTTCTGACATATTGACCAGGGTAAGGATACTATCACTTTTTCTGGCAATATTCTCATAATAAATCACGTCGTTAAGACTTTCCCTTTTTCGAATGATCTTTCGTACGCGTTTGGTATTTTGGTCAAGCGGAATTTGTAATACACTATCATAGTAAGCTCCTGCCATTTCAAAACTGGTCTTGTCGAAATAAAAATCTCCAAGACTTTCATATGAAAGGCTTTTTTGATAAGGTTTCGAAGTGTTGTGGATCACTGACAGCTCAAATAATTCGCGGGCCTTTTCAAAATTCTTGTTTTTTAATGAAATCAATCCCGCCTGATAGTATAATTCATCTAAATATGCCCTGTTATCCCTGTTCTTGATAAGGTCCTGCAGCGTATATGCAATGATGCTGCTGCTATCTGCCTCAGAATAGTTTTTAGCCCTTTCAATTGCCGCATGTACCTTATATTTCTGAGGTATTTTTTTCATATAGCCCAGCGATTCAAAAACCATATTAGAGGAATCGATTTTTTCTTGCTCTCTGTAAATTTGCCCAAGGATAAAAAGGTTTCTGGGCCCCTGGTTGGGATCAGTCAAGTAATAAGTCGCCTTTTTTAAATGATCAATAACCAAATGGGTACTGTCTAATTGTGTGTAAGCCATGGCCATTGCCGTATGGGCTTTTTCGAATTCCTCATCTGTTATTTCTATACTGCGCAAAACAGACCTCAGGGTTTCGATTGCCAATTTTTCATTTTGCAGCCTGACATGTGCCTTGGCTTTCCAAATTTTGGTTTCTCTGTATAAATTAGCATTAGGATAATTCTCAATTCCAAATGTAAAGGCCTCTAAAGCCGGTATAAACCTCTGCAGATAATACCTTGACTTGCCTAATAAAAGATAGGCCTCATCGATCTGATTATTCTTTTCAAAACCGTCAATCACCATGGAA
>JBFFLO010000037.1:0-12227 GCA_041554895.1 Lutimonas sp.
AAAACCCGACTTAAATATGCATTTAGTGATGATCAGGAAACCTATGGGCACGAGGAAATAGAGAAAGAAGCGCATGTAACTTTGGCAAGAGTTGCTGCAGAAAAGAGCATGGTCCTTATCAAGAATGATAAGGTGCTGCCATTGACCTCTGAAAAAGGACAAAAGGTTTTGGTGCTGGGCAGGTTGGCCAATTTGGAAAACACAGGAGACATTGCCAGTAGTAATTCAACCTCCTTAAACATAACAACCCCTTATGAAGGTATCAGTGCTTTTAACAAGACCTTACAAAATGAAGTGGAATTGTATGATGGGCCCGACATCAACATTGCTGCAGATAAAGCCAAAGAAGCAGATCAGGTGATTCTTGTTGTAGGATACACCTATGAGGATGAGGGAGAATATATAAATATTAACGGTGAAATGGAAAAATCGGCTGAAGCCGGAAAGTTGATAGGTGAAAAAGGAATCGGTGGTGACAGGGAGAGTTTGAAATTGCTGCCGGAGGATGAAGCGCTTATTCAGGCAATTTCTTCGGTAAACAAGGATATTGTTGTTGTTTATATTGGAGGAAGTGCCATCAATATGAATGCATGGGAGTCAAAAGTGGCATCAATTGTTTTTGCATGGTACAGTGGAATGGAAGGAGGAACTGCGCTTGCAAATGTATTGTACGGGAAAGTCAATCCAAGTGGAAAATTACCTTTTTCAATTGCAAGAAACGATTCGGACTATCCTTATTTCAATCCTTATACACTCAAAATCGACTACGGTTATTATCACGGTTATACCCTTTTTGACAAAAAGAATATTGAAGTGGCTTACCCATTTGGATATGGCATGAGTTATACCACCTATCAATATGACGGCCTGCAGATCGTGGAATCCGATTTGGATAAGGATGGTATATTAAGAGCCAAGGTGAACGTGACAAATACCGGAGGAGTTGCTGGGGAAGAAATTGTACAACTTTATGTAGGCTTCAAAAATTCGGGCATTGACCGACCCGTAAAATTACTTCGAGGTTTCGATAAAATAGGACTTGAACCTGGAGAAACCAAAACAGTTGAGTTTGAAGTTAACATTGAAGATCTGGCCTGGTATGATCCGGAGGCTAAACAATGGAAGGTTGAAGAGATGGTTTATGAGTTGTTTGTGGGGCCATCTTCAAAGAAAGAAGAACTCTTGCAACTTGAGTTTGCTGTTTTGCATAGTGGATCGTGACAGTATAATCAGGGAGTAATTTAGGAATTAAAGCCATATCCCTGCTCCAGAAGCTTCTCGTATTTTTCCTTATCAAAAGAGTACAGATAAGGAGCTTTATGGGCACCCCCTTCCAACTGTTTATCGTGCCTGTTAAATATATCCAGCTTTAACATCTTCCTCTGAAAATTACCCCGGTCCAACTTTTTTCTAAGAATTGATTCATATAAGCCTTGCAGGTCTTTCATCGTAAATTTTTCAGGTAGCAAGGTGATGCCAATAGGTAAATAATTGATTTGATTTCTGATAAAATCAATGGCAGTTTTTACAATATCATTATGATCAAAAATAAGATGGGGCAATTCATCCAATGAGGCCCACTTGATCTTTTCACTTGAAAAATCTGGTTGAGGATCAGATTTTTGAATATCCACAAGAGATAAATAACCTGTAGTTATAAATCTTTGCTTAAACCAGTCTGCCACCTTTCCTTTGGCTGCTAAGAATTGCATGTGTTTGGCCAGAATATCCCCATCACGTCTGTCCAAATTTCCAAAAGTTTTAAATTGTTCCAGAAAGGGTAGTTTTATGCCGGTTCTTTCCTGCAATACCCTGATCGCTGCTTTATCCAGATCTTCTTCCTTAAAAATAAAGCCACCTGGCAAAGCCCAAATATCTCTTTTAGCCCTCCATTTAAGGATGAGAATTTTTAGTTCTTTGTTTTCGAAACCAATGATGACACAGTCGACAGATTGCCCGGGGACCAATTCTGCCGGATCGAATAGCTTGCTTTTCTGGATTCCTTTTTGATTCATATGTCAAATATATAAAAAAAATATTGTGTCATTTGTACACAATATATTTTATATTTACTTTTGTTTCATTAAAACATACCGAATAATGAAAAAAATTTTCAAGATCAGCGGAATCGTGTTTGCCGTGTTATTGCTTTTATTAATTCTTACCGGTTTTATAGGTTATGGCCGCATGTCGATTAAGGCGAGTGACAACTATGCAAAACTTGGAGATAACGCACCTGAATTGAATATGGAAGGTCACATATTTAGAGACCTGAATAAAAATGGAAAGCTAGATGCTTATGAAGACTCGAGATTGTCAGTTGAGGATAGGCTTAACGATCTTGTTGCTCAAATGTCTTTGGAAGAAAAAGCAGGAAGCATGTTTATAACCATGATCGGAATGACTCCTGAAGGTGCACCTATTGATAAGCCATTTTTCTCATCTAACCCTATAGATATTATGATGGCCACAATGATGCCGTCAAGTTCTGAGATGCTCATTAATAGGAAAATGAACAGTTTCAATATTTTGCACGCGCACAAGGCAAATATCCTGGCCAGGTTTAATAATAATATACAACGCATAGCAGAAAGATCAAGATTGGGTATCCCTGTTACCATAGCCTCTGATCCCAGACATGGTTCAGAACATAATCCAGGAGCGGCTTTAAGCACTCCTACCTTTTCTCAATGGCCCACCTCTTTGGGGCTGGCTGCCACAAGAGATACCCTATTGGTAGAAGAATTTGGAAATATAGCAAGACAGGAATATATGGCGACCGGCATCAGACTGGCATTGCATCCCATGGCTGATTTGGCTACGGAACCACGATGGGGCCGTTCTAACGGCACCTTTGGTGAAGACGCAGAGTTATCGGCAATGATGACCAAAGCTTATGTTTTAGGTTTTCAAGGTGCTGCTCTCGGACCTGAAAGTGTTGCTTGTATGACCAAGCATTTTTCGGGAGGAGGGCCTCAGGCCAACGGGGAGGATGCTCATTTTCCTTATGGAAAGGATCAGGTTTATCCGGGAAACAATTTTGATTACCATTTGATCCCCTTTGAAAAAGGTGCTTTTCCTGCAAAAACGGCACAAATAATGCCTTATTATGGTATACCTGTAGACCAAACCAATGAAAATGTTGCTTTCGCTTTTAATAAGACCATTATTACAACCATGTTAAGGGAGAAGTACGGTTTTGACGGGGTCATATGTACCGATTGGAATATTGTCAATGGTACCGCCGTTGGTGACGCCCGTGCCTGGGGGGTAGAAGATCTGAGTCCTTTGGAAAGGACTAAAAAAATAATTGATGCGGGTTGTGATCAATTTGGCGGTGAAAGTAGCCCTGAATTGATTATTGAGCTTGTAAAATCAGGTCAATTGACTGAAGAGAGAATTGATGAGTCGGTAAAACGGATCATGAGAGATAAATTCAGACTGGGACTTTTTGACGATCCATATGTAAATGAGGCCGAGGCGAATAATATAGCAGGAAAAGAATCTTTTAGGGAGTTAGGAAGGCTGGCCCAGGCAAAATCTACCGTGTTGTTAAAAAATGATCAAATACTTCCTTTGAAAAAGGGAACTAAGATTTATGCTGAAGGCATGATGGATAGCGAGGTACTTGGCACACTGGGAGAACTTGTATCAGACCCGAGGGAAGCGGAGGTCATCTTAAAAAGGATCGGAACGCCTTATGATGAGAGAGATGAGTATTTTCTTGAAAGTTATTTCCACCAGGGAAGGCTGTTTTATAGTGAAGAAGAGAAAAAAGAAATCCTAGGATTGATCTCCAAAAAGCCATCCATTGTTGTTGTCAATTTGGACAGAGCCGCTATATTAACTGATATTTCAGAAGCGAGTGATGCCCTGTTGGCTGATTTTGGCCTCTCAGACAGGGTGTTAAATCAATTGCTTTTTGGCGAGCTAAGCCCAGAAGGGAAGCTTCCCTTTGAATTGCCTTCGTCATGGGAAGCAGTGGAGAATCAAAAAGAGGATGTTCCTTATGATTCTGAGGATCCCTTATATGAATTTGGGTACGGTCTCAGGTATGAATCAAGCGTGGCGAGCAAGAATTAAAAATAGAATTAGTTGATTAGGTTAAGTTAGACTAGAGTGAAAAAATACAGGAAGCGTAATTCGACCTGTATTTTTTTTGCCTGTAAGCCTAGTTTAATTTACCAAATTCAAGTAATTTTCCCTTTTATTAAAATAATAATTACCAATAATACTATCCATGAAAAAAAATACTTTTAAACTGCTGTTTTTAATGCTTTTAACCTTTTATTTTGCAGAAGCTCAACATCAAATTGTTCCAGCCCCAAGATCGTATGAAGTATCTGATGGCGAATTGACAATCACTCAAGGGCTTCAACTGCAGCAATTGTCTGAAAGTGACGAACTAAAGAAACAGCTGAATTTATTTACTTCCGAGTTTAAAAAAATGGGGATCGATCTTGGCTTGGTAGCCAATGATAGTTCAGGAGTTAAAACATTAAAAATAGGAATAAATGAAACTGCTGAAGACACCTTGGGCACGGAGGGATACCATTTGGTTGTTGAACCGGATGGAATTCTTTTGATGGCCAATTCAACCGCAGGAACTTTTAATGGGTTACAAACATTAAAGCAATTGCTTCCGGTGAAAAGAGAAGTCTCTGCTGATGGTGAAATACTTCCTGTCAAGATTCAATCTTGTATCATTCAGGATGCTCCCAGGTTCGGATGGCGTGGTTTGATGCTTGATGTGAGCCGTCATTTCTTCACAGTCGATGAGATCAAAGCCTATCTCGATCAGATGGCCGAATTCAAATTCAATGTTTTCCATTGGCATTTAACAGATGATGAAGGGTGGCGCATCGAGATCAAAACATTTCCAAAATTAACTGAAGTGGGCGCCTGGAGGGTGGAAAGACACGGACGCTTTGGTGCGGGCAGGGCACAGCCTAAGAAATCAGAAAAGACGAGCTATGGTGGTTTTTATACCCAGGAGCAGATCAAGGATGTTATTGCCTATGCAGCTGAAAGGAACATTACCATCGTGCCGGAAATCGATGTGCCCGGTCATGCGATGGCATTATTGGCGGCTTATCCGCAGTATTCGACAAAAAAGGAATTTACACAAGTCAACCCAGGTGCAAAATTTGTTGACTGGTTTGATGATGGCACCTTTAAAATGAATATTGAGAACACTTTGAACCCGGCCGATCCGGCTGTGTATGCATTTTTAGATATGATGTTTGACGAGATAGCAGCGCTTTTTCCCGGTAAGTATATTCACATGGGAGGCGATGAGTGTTACCACGGATACTGGGAGGAAGATCCAAAAGTGCAGGAATTTATGGCAAAAAACGGGATAAAAGACGGTAAAGAACTACAGAGCTATTTCGTAAAGCGTGTTGAAAAGATCATAAGCAGTAAAGGTAAAAAAATGATCGGTTGGGACGAGATTCTTGAAGGAGGACTGGCAGAAGGGGCAGCAGTAATGAGCTGGAGAGACATGAAGGGTGGTATTGAAGCTGTAGGATTAGGTCATGAGGTGGTCATGACGCCAAAGCAATTTGTTTATCTCGATTATACCCAGGGTGATTACAGTGTGGAAAACAAAATCTATGCAGACCTTTCCCTAAAAAAGGCATACAGTTTTGAACCCGTTCCTGACTTTGTATTGGATCCTGAATTGATCTTGGGAGGGCAGGGAAATCTTTGGACAGAAGAGGTCCCAAACCTATCCTTTGCATTTTATATGACCTATCCAAGAGCCATGGCCATATCAGAGTCTCTTTGGAGTCCTAAGGAAAATAAAAACTGGGAAAATTTCCTTCAAAGGACAGCATCTCATTTTTCCAGATTTGACAAGAAGGGAATCAACGTAGCTAAAACGATCTATGAACCTGAAATCAGGGTATACCAAGAAGGAAGAAAGCTGATGTGTGAAATAAGTAATTCTTTTTCAGATATCGAGATGTATTATACAATCAACAATACTTATCCGGTAACGTTTGGTAAAAAATATGAAGGACCCTTTGAGCTCCCCGCAGGTAATTATAGTTTAAGGGTACAATCTTTTAGAAATGGGAAAGCCCTTGAAAGATTATTACAGATTCCGCGAAAGGACCTGGAAAGCAGAGTGAGGTAATGAACCTCATCACCTCGGAGGTGAGGTGATGAGACCTGAGGGGTTCACAAGCGAGCACCTCAGGTCCGGGCGCCTCAGAGCTGAACACCTCGCAAGCAAGGTGTTCAGGATCCTGTAATTTTTTTCATAAAGTTTTTGCCTGTCATGGCTGACGCAGTTAGGAGCCCGGCGAATAATGCGCCGCCCACTCCTGCGGTGACGATATCCTGACCGGTAAGATAAAAGTTTTTGATAGGCGTTCTTGGCACCAGAAATTTTTGCCTGAAACGACTTGGGCTATGATCAAGCCCATAGATCTCTCCTTTGCTATAGTTCATAAAATGTTTTGTGCTCAGGGGGCTGCTCAATTCATAATGCCTGATTTTGCCCTTGACTTGTGGTAATTGCTCATATAGTTTTTCCAACAATCTTTGTGAAATCCTTTCCTTTAGTTCTTCATAGGAATCACCTCTTTTCATCCATTTAGAGTTTTCCCAGTCGCTAAAAACCTCATAGGGTAAAAGTGTAATGATATCGATAGTGCTTTTACCCGGATAACGGTTTGACCAATCAGGATCCTTGGCTGCTGGAAAAGAGACATAGACCACCGGAAATTCCTGTTCAATATCTTCAGTGTAGTTTTTGACGCATTGATCATGGTCAAGGCCCTCAGGGTACAACCATAAGTTGGTTTTTGGAAGCCCCAATTCCTTCGGGCTCCCTTCCAGCCCGATATACAAACAAGCATGGGAAACAGAAGGTTTCACCTTTTTTAATTGGGATATTAAGCCATGTTTTTGCACAATGTCGTTGGGCAAAAGCTTTTCATAGGTAGTGGTTATTCCGGCCCCACTGATGACATAGGTCGAGGAAATGGTTTTGCCATCACTCATTTTCACACCAATGGCTTTATTGTTTTCTATGACAACCTGATCCACTTCAGCATTGATCAGTATAGTTCCGCCAGAAGCCTCAATAACAGGATCAATTGTTTTTACGATCTGGGAAGAACCACCAACCGGAAAACTACCTCCGTCAAAATAATGTTTGACAACGGTGCTATGCATAAAGAAGCTGCTTTCTTTTGGAGGAAGGCCGTAGTCACCATACTGACCACTAAGCACTTTGATCAACTCTTCATTCTTTGTTAATTTTCTAAGGACCTCGTCGGTCGTTTGGTCGGAAAATTTAAAAAAAGGCTTGGTCATCCATCTGTATAGTAATTTACTTAAAAACGGAGGTAAAGCCTTGTTTATATAAAACTTGCCTGCTGTTCTGTTCGCCGCAAAAACCAGGTCAATATATTTTAGGATCGCTTCTTTTTCTTCAGGAAAATAATCGATGAGTTTCTTTTTGAAGTTTTCCAATCCCTTGACAAGATCATAAGATCTAGACCCTATGATGATGCGATCGTAAACCTCTCCCATATCCGCCCATTTTAACGTGCCATCGGTCACATAATCAAATAACTTTTTCATGGCACTTTGTGGGCGTTGCATGTCTCCAATATAATGGATACCCACGTCCCACTCATAGCCCTTTCTTTTAAAAACATGGGTAAAGCCACCGGCTGTATAATGCTGTTCCAAAACCAGGACCCTGTGACCTTCTTTGGCTAAAATAGCCGCTGCCGAAAGGCAACCCATGCCAGATCCGATCAGAATGGTGTGGTAGTGTTCATGTAATTTCGGATTTCTTTTATAGGTCTGGATCATAATTGATTAATTAAAGTAACAAGATACAAAACTGATAAGTGCTTTAATGGCTTATTTATTTTTTTGAATTTATCCATTATGAACGGTTCAATTAATCTTTCTTTTTATAGGATAAAGCCTCTTCAGGGAATGGGAATACAATGGTGGAGTTTTTCTCACTTGCGATATTGGATAGAGTCTGGTACAACCTCAATTTTATTGCCGAAGGCGATCCATCAATGATCTTTCCTGCCTGAAGCAGTTTGTTGGCGGCTTGTTCTTCTGCTTCTGCCAGTATGATTCTTGCCCTTCTTGAACGTTCTGCTTCTGCCTGATTGGCCATGGAACGCTTCATGTTTTCAGGTAGTTCAATATCTTTGATTTTAACATCCTGAATAGAGATGCCCCAGATTTCGGTTTCCAGTTCTACAATATTCTTGATATTTCGCCCTATTTCTTCTCTTTCAGACAAAATAGTATCCAGTTCGACCTTTCCGCATACATCCCGCAGTGTGGCTTGTGCCATCTGTGAAATCGCAAACACAAAATCTTCTACTTGAAGTATGGCTTTAGTAGCGTCTTCAATCTTGAAAAACAGAACGCCATTAATATTGCAAGGGACATTGTCTTTGGTCATCACTTCTTGTTTCTGGATGTTTATCGTGATCACCCTGATATCAACAATTTGAATTCTGTCCACAACCGGGATGATCCACCTGATTCCTGGTTGAAGCAGGGAAACATACTTCCCAAATCTAAATTTAACGGCTCTTTTGTATTCATAAACGATTCGAATGCCGGATAATAGAAAAACGACAAGAATGACTAATATAAAATTAAATGGGTTCATAATAAATTGATTTAGGTAAAAACGAATAGGTTTTGCAACCCTTTAAGGTACGAAATTGTTGATGATTTACAATAAATAATTTCATGAAAATATAAACCACCGTATTGTTTTTTAAGTACTTAAGGCTTTTAAGAGCCGGAGGTTGACTTTTAAAATAAGCTTGGGCCACATTGAAATTGAGCTGATTTGGTTTGAAAAGAGCAGGAGTGGGGCAGGAGCCAGTTTCAAGAAATCATAAAACAAGTTGAGGCTTAAAAAAATACCCCGGCTATTGGGCCAGGGTATCTCATGAGTAAAAACAAGTCGATCAAGTAATTTTAGACTTTTATAAAGATCTTTTTCTTGTATAAAATATAGGCTGGAATAAAACAGATAAACATATAAACGAAAGCCCACAGAGCCGAGGCAAGTTTTGGAGCAATACCTATGTCAACCAGGCCGTTAAAGAAAAGCCCTTTGACACCCAGAACACCATTTAAAAGCACTGGAAGCATGCCTGCCAAAACATAAATAGTAATCGCGTTACTTCCGTAGATCACTCCAAAATTGGCTATTTTTTTATACCCGTGAACATCTACGATCAGTATGCAGGCGGCGAAAGACATAAATGCCCACCCCGAAGTAAACATGACAAAAGAACTGCTCCACAGGTTTTTGTTGAATGGAAAAACAAGGTCCCAGGTGTAACCGGCGAGGACACATAAAAAACCAATAAAAAACATATAATTTATTTTTTTTTCTATATCCATGTCCTGTTTCAGTAATTGACCTGCCAGCATTCCGGTTATTCCTGTTGCGATAGCCGGCAGCGTGCTCAACAAACCTTCAGGGTCCCAGGTTCCTTGGTACATACGAAGTGGTATAACCACACTGTCAATCCATGCCGCCAGGTTTTTACCTGGTTCCAGAACACCAGTTCCAATTCCCGGAACCGGTATCAGCATCATGGCCAGCCAGTAGCCTACAAGCAGGAAAACAGCAATTTTCACCTGCCCTTTCCAATTAGTCGCCAAACCGATATATGCGCAGACCAAATAGACAATGGCAATACGCTGTAACACACCCGGAATTCTCAATTCCATAAAATTAAAGTAAGGGAACAAGTTCAAAAAAATTCCCAATCCAAATATTTTTAAGGACCTGATCCAGATCTTCTTTTTCATTTTTTTCTTGTCGGCCCCTGCAGCCAATTGCTTGGAAGAAGATAAAACGATGGATACGCCGACAATAAAAATAAAGAAAGGATAGACAAAATCGGTGATGGTCACTCCATGCCAGGACGCATGAGCCAGCGGCCAATAAAGATGTTCCCATGAGCCGGGATCGTTGACAACGATCATAAGAGCAATGGTTAATCCCCGCAGCATATCTAGCGAAATAAGTCTTTGGGTTGAGTCGAATGAATTCATATTTATGGTTTTATTTAGATAAAATTTTAAACTTGAGAGGCTCTCAATAACCAAAATGGAACGGGATATTGTCAGCCATGTAATATTAACAAAATAAAGAACAGCTAACAAAGTTATTCGGCTAATAACCATAAATCAAGTATTATTGACAGTTTAATGCACAGGAGATGCACTAACTTGATTTAAAGGGAGGTTAAGGCTTTTTGCTCCCTCTTT
Organism: Lutimonas sp.; assembly: GCA_041554895.1. Taxonomy (GTDB): domain Bacteria; phylum Bacteroidota; class Bacteroidia; order Flavobacteriales; family Flavobacteriaceae; genus Lutimonas. The sequence goes on from JBFFLO010000037.1 coordinate 10,291, forward strand.
TCTCAATGGATTATAAATCGATTGCGCCAGTACTTCTTTCTCCAAGTAACAGGTCAAATCTGTAAAAAAAATATTTAAATTAAAGGTCAGCCAGTCTCTTTGGTCAGTATGGATTTGATCTTGGGGTATTAATGACTAAACTTTAAAATAATGAAAAAACTAGCAGCAGAATTTATGGGCACATTATGGCTTGTGCTTGGAGGTTGTGGAAGTGCGGTACTCGCCGCAGGGTTTCCTGAGTTGGGAATCGGTTTTGTAGGTGTTTCTTTGGCTTTTGGTCTGATAGTGCGTACCATGGCTTGTGCCATTGGCCATGTATCAGGTTGTCATTTGAACCCCGCAGTACCATTTGATCAGGACACCCGTGACCAATACTTCAGTGAATCCTGCGAGAAGTACAAGTCAGGCGCTGTTTGTCGCCGACTGGGCTACGGGCCAATAATGGTTGTTTTGGGCAGCACCGATCACCGGCGCTGCTTTGGCGGGGATCGTGTATAAATACCTGTCGCCTGAAAAGTAATCGAATACCATGATATCATAACAGAAGGGTTGATGCGGTCTGATAGGCTGAACCGCCCTTCTGAGTTTTATGGGTTATGAACGAAAGATATCTCTGGAAATCGAAAAGTTCTTGTATTTTTACGTTAAAAAAAGCTACAAATGCTTCGTACACATCTTTCTCTTAAGATTTTTTCTTTATCTGGTTTTATCTTTATGGTTCTTTTGCTGTCTTGCCAAACCGAACAAAAAGACAAGCTGAGGATTGCAGTAGCAGCAAACCTTCAATTTGCAATACAGGATCTTGTAGATAATTTTTCTCAAAAGTCAGGAGTGGAATGTGAAATAATCATCAGCTCCAGTGGAAAACTGACTGCCCAGATTATCGAAGGAGCCCCTTTCGACTTGCTGCTTTCAGCCGATATGAAATATCCCCAGGAGCTATTTAACAGGAAGCTTACCCGATTTCAACCTGATATCTATGCCTATGGCAATCTTATTTTATGGACCTTGCATGAGGATATAATGCCAGTATTGGAAACCTTATTGTCTGAACAGGTTACTCATATTGCAATAGGAAACCCTAAAACAGCGCCATATGGGTTATCGGCCATGGAGGTACTCAACAAATTAGGGACTGAGCAAGCGCTTGAAAAGAAACTGGTTTATGGTGAAAGTATCGCCCAAACCAATCAGTTTATTATTTCAAAATCTGTGGACCTGGGTTTTACCTCAAAATCAGTAGTGATGTCTTCGCAAATGAAAGATAAAGGGCAATGGACGGAAATTGATAAAAATTTGTACTCCCCAATGGCTCAAGGCATGGTTGTGTTAAATAGCCGAAAAGCTTTTGAAAGCAAAGCAATTCAATTCCGGGAATATGTACTCTCCACAGAAGGCAAAGAAATTTTGCATAAGTTTGGCTATGATATGAAGCACTGATATGAATATTTTAAAAGGACATATAGATAGTATAAAAGTCAATGGAGATCTTTCGATCGTAAAAGTGAGGGTAGGTTCGGTCGTATTTTCAACGATACTTATTGATACACCTGAAACTGCGCCTTATTTGATAGTAGATAATGAGGTCAAGATCATTTTTAAAGAAACGGAGGTAATCCTTGGTGTTGGTGATATGAGTGGCATTAGTCTTAGAAACAAAATGAGGGGCAAGGTAAGCCATATTGAATCGGATACTTTATTGAGCAAGGTGAGTATCGATACTGAAATGGGCACAATTACTTCCATCATTACCTCAAATGCCGTGAAACAATTACAGATTGTTCAGGATATGGAATTAACGGCCATGGTAAAAACCAATGAATTGATGTTGTCAAAATGATAGACTGGAACCCACTCTTTCTAACTTTTAAACTGGCTTTGATCACCACGATCCTGTTATTGATCATTTCAATTCCTTTGGCTTATTGGCTGGCCCA
>JBFFLO010000038.1:0-12057 GCA_041554895.1 Lutimonas sp.
GGGCTCACTTAAGTGAACCGCTGAATGGAATAAAAAAAGACTGTAAAAATACAGTCTTTTTCATGTAGCGAGATCGGGAATTGAACCCGAGACCTCCGGGTTATGAATCCGACGCTCTAACCATCTGAGCTACCTCGCCATCTTCTTTATAAAAAAGCTTGAAATGCTTTCTAAATTTGAGTTTGCAAATATAAAAACAAATTCATTTGCGGCAAGTAAACAGGGCAAAAATATTTAAATAAAATATTTTTTTTAGAAATAGATAATCTATATATTGCCTCGATAAAATAAAATAAGAATGTCAAGCAAAGTAAGAATAGACTTAGAATTTCCTATCCATGCTTCTCCTGGTTTTTTATTTCAGTATATCTCAACTCCTGACAGTATGGGGGAGTGGTTTGCTGATAATGTAAATTCCAGAGGAAAGAAGTATACGTTTATCTGGAATGATTCTGAGGAGGTTGCTGAAAGGATTGCCCAAAAAAATGATGTCTTTGTAAGATTTAAATGGGAGGAAGATGAAGATGAGGGCACATATTTTGAATTTAGGATCGAAGTGGATGACCTTACCAAAGATGTTTCTCTTCTAGTCGTTGATTTTGCTGAAGAAGATGAAGTGGAAGAATCAAAAATGTTTTGGGAAAATCAGATAGCTGAATTAAAACACGTTATCGGAGGATAATACAACTTATAAATAATTTAAAAGCCTTGAGTTATCAAGGCTTTTTTTATTTTTGCATCTTAAATAAGTGATTTTATGATCAATCAAAATGGTAGTTTAAGATCTGGAGATGATTTTAAGTTAGGTATCGATAACAGGGCCTTTAAATACGGTGATGGTATTTTTGACACCTTGAAATTTCAAGATGGTGACCTTTGCTTTTTGGAGGATCACTATTTCAGATTGATGTCATCGATGCGGATGTTAAGGATGCGGATCCCAATGGATTTTACACTTGACTACTATGAAAAACAAATCAAGTTAACCCTTGAAGCGAATGATTTGAAAGACCAGGGAAGGGTCAGGGTCAATGTGTTTAGACGGGATGGTGGATTATACACACCTTTATCCAACGAAATAAATTTCATGATTGAGGCAACTGCCATGCCAGTGCTTTCAGATGATCTAATTGAAATAGAGCTGTTCAAAGATTTTCCATTGGCTTCTGGATTATTGTCGACTATCAAAACCAATAATAGGATGGTCAATATTTTGGGTAGTATTTTCGCAAAAGAAAATGGCTATCAGAATTGTATTTTGATCAATGAAAAGAAAGAATTGGCAGAAGCGCTGAACGCGAACGTTTTTTTGATAAAAGGGAATGAAATTTTAACACCTTCGCTTGATTCAGGCTGTATTAATGGGATCATAAGAAAAAGGCTGATTGAGTTGCTTAAAAAGGAGACAAAATTTGACCTAAAAGAGCTTAGTATTTCCCCATTTGACCTGCTAAAAGTCGATGAGGTTTTTTTGACAAATTCTATCAATGAAATACAATCTGTAGACCATTACAGAAAAAAGAAATATACCAAGGAAAAAACCATGGAGATCAAGGCACTTTTTGACAATTCCTCCAAAAAGTAACCTAATTCAAACTTGGGTCTTTTGGGGAATTTGCCCAAAGCTGATAAATTCCACCAAATTTGAGTAATTCATTTTTCCAAAAGTTACTGGGATTGATGGTAAAAAGATTGTTAAATTTATTTTCCACGATCAACCAGGAGGTAGTTTCTAATTCTTCCTCTAATTGCTTTTGACTCCAGCCGGAATATCCCAAAAAGAAACGTATGTCGTGTTTGGATAAAATATCCTCCTTCAAAAGCGATTGGATCGCCTCAAAATCGCCGCCCCAGAAAATACCATCTGCTATCTCAATACTATCCGGAATCAATTCGGGTACTTTATGTACAAAATACAGGTTGTCTTCTGAGACTGGTCCTCCAAAATACACTTTTAAAGAAGATTCAATTTCAGGAATCAGGTCACTAATGCTGTAGGGAGAAGGTTTATTGAAGATAAAACCAACTGAGCCGCTGTCATTATGTTCTGTCAGTAAAACAACTGATCGGTTAAAAGAGCTATCACTCAAAATAGATGGTTCGGCCACGAGTAACTTGCCTTTTGTTGGTTTTAAAGTTGTCATAATAAATTGGTTGTGACTAAATGTACAAAAAATATGTATATAAAAAAACCCTCTTTAAAAAGAGGGTTTGAATATTTTATTTTTTGAACTTGATTAGTTCACTGAATCTTTCAATTCAGATCCTGCTTTGAATTTAACAACTTTTCTTGCAGGTATTTTGATAGTAGCACCAGTTTGAGGGTTTCTTCCGTCTCTTGCAGCTCTAGCAGATACTGAAAAAGAACCAAAACCTACTAATGATACTCTTCCTCCTGTCATTAATTCACCTGTGATGCTCTTCATCATAGCGTCTAAAGCTTTTCCAGCAGCAGCCTTCGAAATTCCAGCATTAGCAGACATTGCTTCAATTAAATCTGATTTGTTCATAATCTAAAAATTTTAAATTGGTTAAATATTCATTTTTTTGCCTTTCAATAGCATAACAAATATAGATTTTATAAGGGTTCACGCAAGTTTTGGCACTTAAAAACCCCTATATTGTTAATAATTTAGCTCAATTTGTTGATAAACCCGGTGAAATTTCAGCAAATTCCTGCTAAGTCCCTATACACATTGTGTTTAGAACATGTTGCAGCCCTCGTGAAATTCATAACCATTAAGCAAACTGATCGCATCCATCCTTTTCTTACCAGCCATTTTTAAATCAGTGATATCAAGAAAACCATTTTCAGCAGCAACGCGCAGCAGCTTTTTGGTCACAATCATGCTTCCCGGAGACATTTCGTGTTTTTCAAGAACCATATTTCCATTATAAATCTTGATCTCAGTTTCTTGATCGTTATTATGCAACATCGTCCAGGCACCCGGGTATGGATTTAGCCCTCGAATCTGGTTATAGATTTTCTCTAAGGGTTGGTTCCAGCGTATCCTGCAATTTTCCTTGTTTAGTTTGGGAGCCGCATTGAAATCCCCTTCTTTTTGCTTCATGGGTTCGACAGTACCTTTCCTGATCATTTCTATAGTTTCAACAACTGTCTTACTCCCCAGGTTCATGAGTATGTCATGAAGCTCACCTGCGGTCATGTTTTTAGAAATCTCTGTACTTACCTGCTTAATGATGGCACCTGTATCGATATCCTCATTGATAAAAAAAGTAGTAACCCCCGTTTTGGTATCACCATTTATAATGGCCCAATTGATTGGGGCAGCTCCTCTGTAATCAGGCAATAAGGAAGCATGGAGGTTAAATGTTCCCATTTTTGGCATGGCCCATACTTGCTTTGGCAGCATTCTAAATGCCACGACAACCTGCAGGTCTGCCTGCAATGATTCCAGTTTATCGAGAAATACAGGGTCTTTCAGGTTTATAGGTTGTAAGATCTCCAGCCCTTTGGAAAGTGCGTATTTCTTGACCGCAGACTCATTTAATTTCCTTCCTCTTCCTGCAGGTTTATCCGGAGCTGTAATAACCGCTACAATATTGTAATTTGCCTCTACCAGAGCATTCAGGCTTGCCACGGCAAAATCAGGCGTCCCCATAAAAATGATACGAAGTTCTTTCATTTGATCATATAAAATTTGTTTTGCAAATTTAAGTCGATGAATTTTCTTTCTGCCAATAATTGAAGGGTTTTTGCGATGGCGACTTTGTCAGTCTGCAGAAATTGATTGATCTCATTAATGCTTAGGGATTTATGCTTTTTGATAAGGCCAAGAACCTGATCGCTGAGTTCTTGATAATCAATCTTATCAGCGTTTTTTTTGCTTCGACAAACATCACAATGCCCGCAAGGGCGTTCCAGCCTTTCCCCAAAATATCGAAGCAACTGCATCTGCCTGCAAGCCTGATCATTCTTAATAAGGTCATGAAGGGCTTTGGATTTGGCTTTTTTTGTCTTGTTGCGCTGGGTGATATTGTGCCTGATCATATGAAATACAAAATTATCTTCTCTGGGAACTAAAAAGCTTAATTTAAGTTTGTTAGAAGATTTATGATACATGATCACTTTATCTTTATCAAGCCTTTCCAATGCTTCTGTGACGTCTTTTTTAGACTGTTTTAATTTACTGGAAATAAGTGCCTCATTTATGGCAATGAACTGGTCATGGACGCCACCATAAGTTCTAAGTAACATTTGAAGGACTACAGCTTGTTTGTTTTGCAAGGATTGAACCTCAAAGAGTTTTGAATTATTTTCAATAACCTTGATCCTGGATGTTTTACTAGGGTTTTGATCATAATAGATGACAGCTTCATGATGTAAATGGTTCAAGGCATAATAAACCTTTATAAACGGAAAATTATAACTCAGGGCGAATTCCTGAAGGTCAAAATCAAATACCTCTTCACTTAACTCTCCGTTGGCAATTTGAAAGTAGTCATTTAGCTTCTCATAAACTGACCGGCAAAATTCCGGGCTTACCATAGACTTTTCCAATAAAAGCTCACTTTCAAAAATACTGTTCTCATTGTATAAGAGGTAAGTCTCCGATGCTTTTCCGTCACGCCCCGCGCGCCCAATTTCCTGCATGTAATTTTCGATGCTATTGGGTATATGGGCATGAATGATGATCCTGACATTAGACTTGTCGATACCCATGCCAAATGCATTGGTGGCAACCATTACCTTGCTTTTTTCTTCCTTCCACTGCAAAAGCGCCTCGCTTTTCTGTTTACTGTCAAGACCTCCGTGATAATAAGTCGCCTTAATTTTATTTCCAGTTAAAAAGCGGGCATATTGTATGGTATTTTTTCTGGTACCTACATAAACGATTGCGGGCTCGTCAATTCTCTTCAATAAACTTACCATGCCCGACCTTACATCCTCTTTTTTAAGAATTCTAATGTAAAGGTTATCTCTGTAATATGACCCGGTAAAAACTTTTGGGGATCTCAACTTCAGGTTTTCGATAATGTCCTGTTTGACAATAGTCGTAGCCGTTGCAGTCAATGCTATTTTGGGTACATCCGGATGCAACTCATTCAAAACCGGTATTTTAAGATAGGCTGATCTGAAGTCATGCCCCCACTGGGAAATACAATGAGCTTCATCGATGGCAATCAGATTAAGCGATAACTGACTGATTTTTTCCTGAATAAATTCTGATTGTAATTTTTCCGGTGAGAGATACAGGAATTTAAAATTACCGTACATCAGGTTGTCAAAAGCAATTATGGTATCGTGCCTGTTCTGTTTTGAACTTAACAGCAGCGCCTTGATCCCTTTTTTTTCCAGGCTGTTTACCTGATCTTCCATCAGGGCAATTAAAGGGGAAATAACAAGGCACACGCCATCCATCATTAATGCCGGAAGTTGATAACATAAAGATTTACCTGCTCCTGTAGGCAAGAGCACAAAAGTATCTTCACCTTTAACGACAGACGCTATGATTTCCCCTTGGGGTTGACGAAAGGAATCGAAACCCCAATGTTTTTTTAAAAGCTCAAGTGAGTTCTCCATGAATTATTTACAGTGAATTTAAAATAAAGTCCACTCTGTCTGTGATGCTTCCCTCAGGAACCCTTATAATATGGTAGTTCATTTTTGTATATCCCTCTATGAGGTATTTATAAATGGTCAATGACTGTTCATATGTTTCATATCGTTCATTATCTGTTTGATAGATTTCTTTCCAGGGAGGCATCATAAAAACATGACTATACCTGAATTCCTTGCTTTTCCGGGTATAAATTTCGGGATATTCGGTTCCCAGGTAATCCATATAGCCATGGATGTCAGGAATTCCCCGGTCAAAAAAGACCTTGTCAGCTTCCTGGCCGGCAGCAGCCTGGTATTGCGATATGCGGCCATCCAACAATAATTTACTGAATAGCAAGGGGTCTTTTAAAAACAACTGATCAATTCCCGACTGTTGAGCCTCTTTGGTAATGTTTCGTGAGATCTCAGGCATACAGGTAAACTCCATTTGCAATAATTGATCAATAATTGTCGATTTTCCTGTTCCCGGCCCTCCGGTAATCACTATTTTTTTTTGTTTCAAGTATCGAGAATTATTCTTTTTACAATTTCAAAATTAAGAAAATAATAATTGTAAATTTGGAGACTTATCAATTCAAAATTCTAAAAAATGAGCAAAGAGTCTGATTTTTACGATAAATTAAAAAAGAGTCTTATTGAGACTACTGAGTTCCCGTCGAAATATATGTACAAATTCATCATTCCAAGTGGCGCTGAAAAATTCAAAGAAATTGAAACGATTTTTGATAATATGGGTGCAGTGATCAATTCCAAACCTTCAAAAACAGGGAAGTATACCAGTCTGACAATTTTAGTAAAAATGGAGTCGCCAGATGCCGTCATTAGCAAGTATCAGAGCGTATCAAAAGTTGAAGGCGTCATATCTTTGTGATATTTTTAACAATCGAATTAAAAAATAAAAAATATTTTTGAAGCTTCTGGAAAATTCAGAAAGACAAAGGAAACAATTGAAAATGACGATAAAAAAAGTAATCATCTTTGCTGCCGTTTTAATGAGTGGTTTGGTTAGAGGGCAGGATGAGGAAAAGATACTTTTGAGTATTGAAGGAAGCCCTGTTTACAATGCTGAATTTATAAGGGTTTTTGAGAAGAACAAAGATATTGTTGTTGAAGATGAGCGGAAGGATTTTGATGATTATTTTGATCTTTTTGTGGATTTTAGGTTGAAGCTGGTACAGGCGAGGGATCTGCATCTGGATACACTTTCTTCCTACACTTCCGATTTATCGAAATACAGAGAGCAACTCATTCAACCCTATCTGCAAAATCCAGAGGCAACAGAGAGACTGGTTCGGGAGGCCTATGACAGGACCATTGAAGAGGTGGCTGCGAGTCATATCCTGGTGATGGTAAAGCCGGAAGCAGATCCTGTTGATACTTTAAAAGCGTATCAAAAAATCACAACTGCCAGGAATAAAATAATAAATGGAGCCGGTTTTGACAGTATAGCAAGGATTTATTCAGAAGACCCTTCTGTACAGATGAATAATGGTAATTTGGGTTATTTTTCAGCTTTTTCAATGGTGTACCCTTTTGAAAACGCGGCATATAACACCCCAATAGGAAAGGTGTCAGAACCATTTAGAACCCAATTTGGGTACCATATTGTAAAGGTTGTTGATAAAAGGAAATCTCCTGGGGAAGTTCAGGTGGCCCATATTATGGTTAAAAATGACAGCACCGTTTTAAGGCAGTCAAAAGAGAAGATCGATGAGATCTATAAAAAATTAGAGCAGGGCGATGATTTTGCGACCATTGCCAGGGAACATTCTGATGACTTGAGTTCAGCGCAAAAGGGAGGTGTATTGCCAAAGTTTGGAACGGGCAGGATGATCAAATCTTTTGAAGACGTGGCTTTCGCTTTAAAAAATGAAGGAGATTTCTCCAAACCCTTTGAAAGTGGTTACGGCTGGCATATATTAAAATTATTAAAGAAATATCCTATTGCTTCTTATGACGAACTATATCCAAAACTCGAATCAAAAGTGAAAAACGGAAGCCGCTCAAGTTATGTGGAGCGATCGTTGGCTCAAAAAGTTGCTAAGGATTATATAGTGGTCACTTACAAAGCAAAGCTTCAGTTGTATCCCAATATCGTTGGATTTGAAAATAACAGGGATACCTTACTGAGTGTTCAGGAAAAGAACTTCTATGGCCATGATTTTTACAGCTTCGCGAAAGATTTTAAAGACAGGACCAAGGAAGATCTTTTTGATGAGTTTCAACATAAAATGATCATCGATTACTACAAGGAGCATCTGGATGAAACCAATAAAGAATTCGCCCTGACATATCAGGAATACAAAGATGGTTTGTTGTTGTTTGAATTGTTGCAAAAGCAAGTTTGGGAAAAATCGGAAAAAGACAGCCTGGGCTTGCAGCGGTATTTTGAGGCAAACCGATCTAAATATAACTGGAAAAGAAGGGCTGATCTGAGTATAGCTAGTTGTACCCGTTTGGAAAAGGCACAAATTGTTCAAAGACTGCTGACCGAGGGTAAACAGCCTGATACAATAAAATCAATGGTAAATGAAGGTGCTACGATCCACGTCTTGTTCAGTAAAGGAAAACTGGAAGAAGGAAGTTCTAAATTACCGGAAGGCTATACATTTAAATTAGGCGTATCGCAGATCTTTGAAGAAGAGCCTCATCATTTCACCATTATTAATGTAGCGGATATTTTTGAGCCCCAACCAAAAGAATTGAATGAAACCAGGGGTGAGGTAATGAACGATTACCAAAATCATCTTGAAAAAGAATGGGTAAAAGATTTGCGTCAGACTTATAAGATCAAGGTAAACCAGAAAAATTATAAAGAACTTAAACAAAGGTTCGCAGGCCGATGAAATTCAAATTAATTACATATTTGATCACGATTTTAGGCTTAATGTCTTGTCAGCAAGAGTCGCAGGAGGTGGATGCTGTTGCCAGGGTCAATGACAGGTATTTATCAAAAGAGGAGTTGAACAAAGCGATGCCTACGGGCCTTGCTGCTGAAGATAGCTTGCTCTACAGGAATAATTTGATCAAGATGTGGGCGACAAAGGAATTGCTGCTGGAAAAAGCCAGGATAAATGTGGATGACAGGAATGGAGAAATAAAAGAACTCGTCAGGAATTATGAGCAGGAGTTGTTGATTGAAAGGTATAAAAAAGCCTTGCTGCAGCAAGAATTGGATACGCTAATAACAGAGGAAGACCTCAACAATTATTATGAGGCGAACAAAAATGTATACCGACTCAATGAGGAACTGATGCAGTTGAAATATATTCATTTCAGCAGTGATCTCTCAGATAAAAAGGACATCATTAAATTATTCAAGTCAAATGAACGGGAAAGCATTGAAGAATTGATCGCAAGAGAACTGGAGTTTTATTCTTTTTCTTTTAACGATAGCATCTGGGTCAGTTACAGAGATGTAGAAAAAAAACTAGCCTTTTTAAAGGATGAAAAAAACATAAAAAAGAACCAATTTATTCAAAAAGAAGATTCATTAGGAGTATATTTGCTGGCTGTTAAGGACATTCGGCACAGAAATGACATTGCACCGAAAGAATATGTGATTCCAACGATCCAACAGATGATCTTGCATAAAAGGAAATTGGAGTTGATGAATGAAATTGAAAAAAATATTATGGTTGATGCCATTAACAATAAACAATTTGAACAGTATTGAGATGAAGCGAATTTTAATGATGGCCTTACTTGCCTTCACCATCCAAATTGGAGCTCAGGAAAAAGTAAAGATTGACGGAGTTGCTACCGTTGTAGGAGATAACATTGTTCTGGATTCAGAAATTGAGGCATTTAAAGATGAACTTATTCAACAGAGTGGAGGGCAGATTGAAATATCTGATTGTGAAATGCTTGAGCAGATCATGAACAGGAAGTTACTTGCCCATCATGCCGTAATTGACAGTATTGTAGTAAATGAAGGTGAGATACAGCAGCAGGTTCAACGTAAAACAGATTATTTCACCCAGCAGCTGGGGTCTACTGAAAAGATGCTGGAGCTTTATGGTTTTGACAATTTAAAAGACCTTAAGGACGAATTATACAGGGTTGAAAAGGAAGGGCTGTTGATTCAGAAGATGCAGCAGGAGTTAACAGCTGATATTGATATTACCCCGGAAGAGGTAAAACGTTATTTTACCAGTTTGGAAAAGGAAGGAAACCTGCCTGAAATTGGTGCAGAGATAGAATTGTCCCAAATCGTTCTTAATGTTGAGCCCTCTCAGGAGGAAGTTGACAAGACTATTGAGAGATTAAAGGAAATCAAGAAAGAAGTCGAAGATGGAGGAAATTTTAAAATGAAGGCCATCCTTTATTCAGATGATCCTGGAGTAACGCAAAACAGTGGTTTTTATACGATAGAAAGAAACAGTCCTTTTGTCAAGGAATTCAAGGAAGCAGCTTTTAGTTTGGAAGAAGGCGAGATCTCGCAACCTTTTAAATCGGATTTTGGTTACCACATATTAATGGTCGACAAAATTAAAGGAAAGCAAAGAGATGTATACCATATCCTGATGCAGCCTAAGGCGGATGAAGAAGCAGAAGAAAGGGTTAGAGACTCATTAATGGCTTACAGGGAACGCATTCTTAAGTTGGAGATCCCTTTCGATGCAGCCGTGCTATTATATTCTCAGGATAAAGATACCAGGTTGAGTTCTGGTGTGTTGATGAACCCCGAATCAGGAGATACGCATTTTGATCTTACCAGGATGGATCCTGAACTATACGCAAAGGTGAGCAATTTGAAAGAGGGAGAGATCAGTGATGTCTTTTTGGATGAAACCAGACAAGGTTTAAAGATGTTTAAAATTCTTTTGCTGAAGAGCCGTACGGAAGCGCATACAGCTGATCTCGCAGAAGACTATGTAAAGATCATGGAACTGGCACTTCAAAAAAAGAAAACTGAATCTATAGAAAAATGGTCCGAGGAAAAGATCAGTGATACTTATGTGAATATCAATCAGGTTTATACCAATTGCGAATTTAAAAGCAACTGGACTAAAAATTAATAAATATGTCTGATGTTGCTAAAATCAATAGTCTTGTAGACAATTACGCCCGATTAAAAAAAGAAATTGGGAAGGTGATCATTGGGCAACATGATGCGGTCGATCACGTATTGCTATCAGTTCTTTGTGGTGGTCACTCGCTGCTTATTGGTGTTCCTGGCCTGGCCAAAACCCTTTTGGTCAATACAGTTGCCAAAGCCCTGGGACTTAATTTTAAACGCATACAATTTACACCTGATCTAATGCCTTCTGATATTTTAGGAAGTGAGATCCTGGACGAGAACAGACATTTCAAATTTATTAAAGGGCCTATTTTTGCCAATATCATTTTGGCTGATGAGATCAACAGGACTCCTCCAAAAACACAGGCAGCACTGCTGGAAGCCATGCAGGAAAAATCGGTAACGGTTGCCGGCCACAGTTTTGACCTTGAATTACCTTTTTTTGTATTGGCGACCCAGAACCCAATCGAGCAGGAAGGTACCTATCCTTTACCTGAGGCACAATTGGACAGGTTTATGTTTTCCATTTACCTTGACTATCCAAGCTTTGAAGAAGAAGTGTATGTCGCTAAAAATACGACAAACGATGAAGACGTTACTGTGAATCCGGTATTTACACATAAGGATATTCTCGAATACCAACACCTGATCAGAAGAATACCCATTGCAGATAACGTAGTGGAATACGCAGTTAAATTGGCCACAAGAACCCGGCCCCATCAGGAAAACGCTCCTGAAATCGTCAAGAATTATATTGATTGGGGCGCCGGACCCCGAGCCAGTCAAAACCTGGTTTTGGCAGCCAAAGCATACGCAGCCATTCATGGTAAATATTCTCCTGATATTTCCGATGTTCAGGCAGTTGCTCATGGAATATTGCATCACAGAGTGGTCAAGAACTACAAAGCAGAGGCTGAAGGCATTACAGAAACCCAGATCATCAATTCATTACTTTAGTTTAAAATATTGATTTTTAAATTCTTAACAGCTTTTTTAAAGGAGCTGTAAAGAATAATTCCGGGGCTATTGTGAAAACAATAATTTGTTTGTATATTTGCACGCCTTTTGAACGAATTAAGATTTCCAAAAGGTGCTAAAAACCAACTATTCATTTCTCTTAGGGTTTTAATCGTTTAGAAATCTGTAAAACAATAAGATACAAAGTATAAGACACCATGTCTAAACTACAAGAAAAAATTGATCTATACACTGAGTCAGCCGAAAAGCTGGGTATAGAAATAAACGCAGATCTTTTTAAATTAGTGGCCAAAGGATTAGGCCCTTCAATCTACAAAGAAGACGCAGAATTGGTTTCCTCTTCAAACAAAGAAGAATTAGAAACAGTCAAAAAGAATTTCCTTATTAAAAAATTGGGCCTTGAGGAAAACGAGGAAGTATTTGATGCTGCTATAGCCAAAGTGATTGAAACGCTTGGTTCTGGTAACAAAAA
>JBFFLO010000039.1:0-12024 GCA_041554895.1 Lutimonas sp.
CAATCATTCCAATTCCGATATAGACAGCCCAGGCAAGCATAGTTCCACCAGGACTCCTAAAGACCAGAATAGCCAATAAGATTAATAAGATTCCCTTGAATAATTGAAAATACCTGTTTGTTGTTAGTTGATTTTCCATTTAATTTTAATTTTTAAATTTGGTTCATTGTTTTATTTTTGAAATAATCTATAATTAGCCCTCCCAACCCTATAATCGTATAATGAAAACGATGATAGGGTCAGACCGGGCAATGATTCAGCCAATTTCGACCGTGCCATCCTCAGACACATTGATCGGATCACCGGTTTTCACCGCTTCCAGGAAGTCCGGGCCAAGGAGGTCGATGGTGATGATGCGATAATCCATCCAGATATCCGCCATCAACAGTCCTCCGATTGCCAAAGAGTCAACATGATTGGCGAAAAGCATGGCTTTGGGTGCAAGCCCCATCTTGGCTACCCCCATCAGGACGAAGCCTCCGGTTGTTGAGCCTATGGTCTGGGGCAGACAGAGAATGGCCCCGTTCAGGTCTTTATTGTACAAGTCTTTATTGTCTCCATCGGTGCAAAGCGCTTTGTCGGTCACACCTCCGATAACATTGGCTTTGTAAGTGGAAAGTGTGTTGAGTCCGATATGTGAAACCGTCGCTAATCCTTCAATATTTCCAGGAAGAATCGGGCGCCCTTTAAATGTTTTCTTTGCCATCTTAAATGTATTTTTAAATTACTTTTTGTCTTATGTCATTATTCAGTTGTTATTTTTGTCATATTCCGGTTTAACTGACCGGAGTGCTGTACCACCTTCATACTGCTTCCTCAGGTATCTCTCCCGAAAGGACAATCTCCAGTATGTCTTCATCCCTGAAGAATCGTGAGTTGGTGTACTCGCGAGCCTTGTTTGAATTAGTAACGGCAAATTCTGTCTTGGTGATTCCGGGCATGCCCAGAAAGGTGAGAGGACAACTATTTGTAAACGTAATACCAGCGCGTATCATGTCTCGGACCAGCTCAGGGTGCTTATCCATGAAATGGTCTTTCACAAGCGTTGAGCAAAGCAGGTGTAGTGGAATGGCCACTCTTTCTTGGCCTCTGTTAGACAGTTCATGGGTAACCTTCATGCCCCAGTCATAGAGTTGGTGAAACGAATTATGAGGACAGCCTACAAAGGCTCTTGTCGGCTTGGCATCCTTCTGTGTCCATAGATTGGGATAGTGTTTTCTGACCTGTTCGATTATGTCATCATCAATAACATAGGTCTTGTAGTCTTTCGCCAATAGCTTGCGCCCCTGGTCAATAGCATCCGGTGTAATATTCTCCACGTGATAAAGGCCCACGGCACCGTTAGTGGCAGTTGCAGCACCCATATCCTTGAGCTTACCCATTGATATTCCGTCTACCTGGCCCAGGTACTTATCAATTCCGACAATGTAAGGTACATCCTCCATAACCTTCATTCCGATAGCACCGCCAAGCACTGACCAGTTTGGTTCGCCCTTGGTTTTCACCTCGATCAACCATTTTGCCTTTCGTCCCTCATCGGTCATAAGACCAAAATAGGGAGCTTTCCCGAGTATGTTACAGAGCATCTCTATACCGCCAGAATTGCGATTGGAACGGGCACCAAGCACTGAATTGGCATAGTTCACCGCGGAAGACTCAGACCAGGCCAAATTTGTTCCATGTGCTGGTGCATTGCCCACCTCTGGCCAGTAACATGCACAACTCCAGTAGTTATAGTTCTTTGCTCCCAGCCGCACATGCATTTTTTCAAGCTCGGTCTGTGTGCTGAACATCGATTGTAATTTCAACTGATGCTCCGGATCAACTTCAACATTATAGAAGTCATAGGGCCGTGGGTTAATGGTGTATTCAGCATAAGTTTTCAGGCCTGCGTCTGCACATTCATTAAGGATGTCAATAACAGGTGTAACAGCTGGTGTGCCGCCCAGCAGAACTGTGTGTGGATTCCCCCCGAGGTCGACCAGCTTGCTTGCACCAAAGGCCTCACCATAAGCGATAACCGTCTTCATTACTTTAGACAGCACCTCGCCCTTCTTACCATCGTAAATGTCTTGTTCTTCCTGTGTTAGCTTCATCTTGGGCTTTGGAGCACTGGGATCGTGCTTGACATCGGCGCGTGAGTGACCGGTACCTGTGCACATGGCACCGTGAGGATCTGCCCCGATCTCCAGGTGTTTATCCAGCTCTTCATCACCTGTTAGGATCGTTATATTCTTAGCGTAAATCGTCAAATTTTCCATTTTCAATTCCTTTTCCATTTTTAATGGGTTTTATACGTGAAATAATTATTTTTTTCGAGTTTTGTCTATTTTTCACTTATGCCTTTATTCTATTTGCTTTAGAAAAATGTCCTAAGTGGTCCTGTCGATCCTCTTAAGGCTTATTAAAGACTCCAACCCTGTCTGACTTGCAACTGCTTAGCCAAATACGGTCTTTGTATTCGATCAGTGTGCAAGAGGCACCCAAAGCACCGTACACTGCACTAGGCACATAGACCTCGGTCTCGAGAGTTTCTGGATTAACACGAAGAAACTCGAAAGTGGTGAGCAAGTTACCGCCGCTGGCTGCGGCTTTGACCTGCATATCTGAAAATTCTACCGGGGCTGTTGTATGAACAGCACAGGTAAATGTCTTGCCATCTGGTGCCCAGCGTAGGTTATCAGCAGGACCAGAGAGTGAGATTGATTTCAACTGGGGATCACCACCACCACGCTGGAACTTATGTATCTTCATACCAGATGAAGTTCCGACGTAAACCGTCTTGCCATCAGCAGAAGTAATTATACCATTGGGTGAAGAGAATGATTCTGTACCAGGTAAAGGATCAGACCAGCCAGTTTCGGGATGCCATTCCCTTACCCAACCGACAGGAGCGCCCTTCATTTGGGCCTCAAATGCAGCCTTGGGATCGGTAGGATCTGACATCGCGGTAGCCAGGAATCCGTCCGAGTTAGGTATAGCGCAAACCGCATCAGGCCAACCATCCTCAGGAGACACTACATTTCCGACCCAGACAAAACGTGGCTCTTCCCGGGATACGTCGATTTTAAAAATCTCAATAGCCTCGCGACCACCATGGTTTACGACATAGAAGGTAACAATATCGCCTACCCTTTCTCCCACACTCAAACCATGAGTTGAAAAGATAGAGAAGTTTGGAGGTGTGCTTCCCGGATAGGTTTCTAGATCAGGTAGAAGAATATACTCTTCTGGCTCAATCTGTCGACCTGTTTCTGCATCTCCATCGAAGAGGTGCAGGTAATTCTGCTTCATGATAGGATCTACAAAACCGGCGTTATACGCCAATAATCCACTGCCAACAATCCATTTTGTACCAGGAAGTACCATAAAGTCTTCCACGTTGTAGACCCCGGGGATAAATTTTGAACTTTTCATCAAATCCTCTATTACAGGATTTGGTTGATCTGTTTTTTTCCTTTCCTTTTTTTGGGCCTGTGCCTCAAACACGAACAGTAAACTTATAACCAGTAAATAATTTATTAATTTCATTTTTATCTATTTTTATCTAATACACTAATATTATATGACTTGAAACGGATCTGCCAGATTCGGACTTTGCACGTGATCAAGGAGCAGGAGGCTCCCCGTGCCGGTGATTACCGGAAACGGGAAAGCTAACCCACCTAATACATATCACAGCTTATGGTAATAACTATAGCTTAATCTTGTATACAGCGCCCGAACCAGCTCCGGTAATGTATGCCTCACTGCCCAAAATCGACACAGAAGACCGGGTCCAATTCTTGGAGTCTGTAAATTCCAACTTACCCGTTGAGCATTCCATACCGGTAGCAATTGTTTTGGAATCACCGCTAGACAGGTCGATAGAAATCAACTGACCTTTGCCGGCCTCAACTACATACAACTTACCATTGTCTATTGCCAAACCCTGAGGTGAACTTAAGCCGTCCTTGATAACTTTGGGTTTTATAACTTTATCGTTGTCCAAAATCTGAACAACTCTGCCACCCATATCCTCACTCACGTAAAGATCTCCATTATCGTAGGCCAATCCGAATGGCTGTTTTAGATTATCTGCAAGTTCCTTTGCC
Organism: Lutimonas sp.; assembly: GCA_041554895.1. GTDB lineage: Bacteria > Bacteroidota > Bacteroidia > Flavobacteriales > Flavobacteriaceae > Lutimonas. The sequence goes on from JBFFLO010000039.1 coordinate 4,095, forward strand.
TTATCCGGGGCGTCGGGTGAAAAACGTTTGACAGCACCGCCCAGCTCAGAAAATATGATGTCTTTGCCAATCGCAATAGCATTGGTTGGCATCTTGAACTTCTCGAAATTGGCGACCATCGAATTTGTTTTCATATCCCAGATCTTGACAAAGTTTCCTGTCCAGCTTGTCGTAACCACCTGGTCGCCGTCATATGGCGCCACGGTCATCATCCAGCCAACATCAGTTGTCATGGTGATACCTCGTGCTGCGCTGAGCTCTTTACCGGTCTCATGATCCATTTTGCGGATCGCAAAAATATCAACCACAACCATAACAGGCTTGCCATTGTCTTCCATGAATGTAACACCGCCTACGAGGCCAAGGCCACTTGGAATAATCTCACGGTAAGTGTCCAAACCAGTCATCTCATATACATAACAGTCAGCTGAACTGGTAACGTACATGCCATCATCCGGACCAAAGCAGAAGTTATCAGTTGAAGGAAACGGAGTTTTAGCTACCAATTCGAAAGTTTGATCATCCTGGTTTACCTTGTAAATAACGCCATGGGCTGCATCCATAACATGAAGTTCACCTTTGCTGTTAAACTTGGCGGCCGACAGGTTAGCGCCCTGCTTTTCACCTACCATCCGGGTTGCTCCATCCTCCATATCAATTTGTATAGCCTCTCCGGTTACCCATGCAGAGCCATACAATTTACCGTCAGGTCCGAAGGCCATTGCATTTGACATGCGCATCCCTTCGTTGGTGATCATCCGTGGTTCGCGATCATCATCCGGGTAGATCTCAAACAGGTGTGAGTCAGCAAACTGACCACTGACAAAGATTCGACCTTCATCATTAATAGCAATACCGTCATTACCAACCGGGACTTTGGCAACCACACTAATAGTACCATCGGTGTCCATCATACCAACTTCACCAGTAGCTATCCAGTTAAAAAACAAACGACCATCCGGATGGAAGGCCATGTCGTCAGTACCTTTGGAACCTTCAATCATTTCATATTCGCCTGTTACAGGGTCGACAACAAATGCTGCGTTGTGCCAAACACTACCCACGTATAGTTTATCGTCCGGCCCCCAAACAATTCCGTTGCTACCGCGCATCGGGCTGGGTTCAACAAGGATTTGCACATTGTCACTGACTTCGCTCATTTCGTGTACAGCAGCCTCTGGCTCTACTCCGCTTTTTACTTCTTTTTTCTGGCATTGTGCTACTAAACCAGTCAGTAAAAACACAATAAAATACTTACTAAATTTTCTCATTTTTAAATTTTGATTAATTAATTATGGTTTATTTAATGTCATATAAGATAATAAATTATATCCATTATTCCTCAACTCGTCAAATACTCACCGTTTAAACTCTATTATCAAAGACCACGTTTCGATCAATCTTATAGACGTCAGGAATGCTGATGGAATTGATATTCATCCAGTCTTCAAACCTTATTTTTTGCTCATTAAGCATGACTTTCTTTTTTTAAATTAGAATTATTGTTGTTATTTGTTTTTGTCATTTGGAATAACAAATTCATTTCAAAATATCTTTATCCAGGTTTTATATATTTTATTCTTAAAATCACATATCTGGCATTAAAAAGAGCGTTGATTACACCATTTAAGTGCGGCTGGTCTTTCAATTGAATTTGGATTTCAGTATTTTCACCATCGTCTGATTTAATTTTTGAAATGGTTGCTTTACTAAAGACTTGAATTAGACTGATATTAATTAATCCCTGAACAGTGATAGAATATTTATGCGGCTCATCAAAACTAATTGGATACATTCTCGCTATCATTTTATCAAATATTTCGAGAACAAAAGTGCAACTTTAATGCATTATAAATCAATCTACTTTGGTCAGTAAAAAGTCAATTTATTTGCACTATTTGATCTTGTGATATATACTTTAGTCAATATAAAAAGAGTGCATCGTTGTAATGCTTTTCCCGAGGTTCATGACAGGTTCAAATAAAGGTGGGTGTGCATGACCAAGGATGTGCTTCTAACTGTTTGTCCTGCTTGAAGAAAGAAGGTATTTTTAATAGAAAAAATGGTGTAAATCAGGTTATATAATTGAGTAGTTCTGATTTTGAAATGATAGTAGAAATAAGTGTTGGTAAAATGGATTTATATCATTTACTATTGGATCCAGAAAAGTTTGTAGCTAGTTGGTCTTTATCCTTTAAAAATAAGATCAATTTAAGGGTTAGTTTGGGGACGCACCCTGTCAGCAGAATTGCTTAGTATCCCTAATTGTTTAGACTTCATAATAGCTTCAACCCGGTTTTTTACTTCAAGCTTTTGATAGCAATTGTACAGGTAAGTTTTTATTGTACTATGAGAAAGAAATAACAAATCGGCAATTTCTTTATTCGAGTGGCCTTTGCCAATTAGATTAAGGATTTCGGTCTCTCTTGGGGTCACAATCGATTGACCTGCCGACAACTCATTTTTCATCGGTATTAAATTTGCAGCGAATGCCTCATTTCTGTAATTGAGATTGAAACCATTTAGTAATTTGTCAATAAAAGGACTCTTCTTTTCATGCAACTCCAATTGAGTCAAAAGCAAACGCATTTCTTCACCTAGATCCAAAAAAACACGAACAAACCCTCCTTTTTTAGCCATGTTAATTGCCTTCCTTAGATGGGATATAGCATCTGTTTTCCGGCCATATCTTGAATGCCATATGGCAATTAAAGGATAAACTTGTACCAGAATGTGCTCCAGGTTCTTTTTCTCTTTATTTTCGATTAATTCCTCGAGTTCTAAACGAGTTTCCTCTATATCCCAGTTCTCAGGATCTGCAAGCATCAGCTTAATTTTCGTTAATGAAGGTGTATAAAAATAGAAAATTGTACTCAAATCTCTAAAATCAACATGTGCTGCAAGTTCACGGGCTTTATTCAGATTACCGTGAAGCAATTCATGTTCCAGTTCGAAGGCAGCGACCAGTTGTGTTAATTCACTTTTGTTAAATTTATTTACATAGTCGTATAGCTCTGAGATAATTTGATCATAGCCTTCGTTGTCTTGATCTGAATGCATTTGAAGTGCCGCAAAAAAGCCTGTTTGAAGGATGAAGTTCGGCCGCCCGGCAAATCCGTTCTTTCTCGACTCCTCATATATTTTGCGAACCTTCTCCAGTTCGTCCCGGTAATAACTTGATGCGGCTAAATAATAGTTTGCCATGGCATAGGTCATCCATTTTTTTTGTTCACGGCTAAGTTTTATGATAAGGTTGGCAGAAACTGATATTTTATCAATTTTACCCTGAATAGACTTCACTATAATATTGCACAGATGGGAGCGTAATATCCCCATTTTATCATCTTTGGGAATTGCTGTCAGGTATTTGTCTGTTAGCTCGGTCGCCTCTTTTTCATATCCGGTTATCTGCAGAGTCATGGACCTGATAATATAAACAAAGCTATAAACATAAGAATAGTTGCCATTTAATAGCGGAAGAGCTTTGTCAGTCATTTTCAGGGTACGATCATACTCTTTTGAGTAAAAGAATTTGCCTGCAGACATGGCATAATAACTACTCCGCATCCGTTTGCATTCCAAACTATTCTTATTGACTGGCATCATGATTTTTTCGAATATTTCAAGGTCGCTGGTCAGTCCGTGAAGATCATGTTTTGCTTCATTTAAAATGGCCCTTGTCATCAGTAATTCGGGATGCATTTCTACCGTGCCCGGGGGTAACATATTTAACCATGAACCAAGTCGCTGAAATTGTTCCGAATCTAACAGTGTGTTGTAATTAGCCATGATAATCGAAATGGCAAAATCCACATCATCAGCATAAAGGGCTGTATGTATGGCTTCTTCATAAGAATGTATACCTTCTAAGTACCTGCTAGCCTCAATGTGGAAGTTTTTAATCTGGGCTCTGGAATATCGCTGTTTTACTTTGTTACGCATTAAATCGTAAACAAGGCGATGGAACCTGAACCATTTTCCCTCATGATCCAAGGCATAAATAAACATCGTATTTTTAAGTGTTTTCCTAAATCTCTTTGTAAATAAATCCGGATCAAAAGAATGATTTGTTCTATCAAACTCCATTAACCTTACAATAAGGTCTATGGTAAACCTTTTTGAAAATGATGCAAGCAATAAGCCTTTAAAGATATCATCCTGCTCAACAGTAATTACCTCATGAAACATATTTTCCATCAGGCATTCTTGTTTGCTTTGCAACAACTCACTGCTTTCTCTTAAGTCTGTACCTTCCGATAGAATTTTTAAATGAAGGCGCGCGGCAATGATCCATCCTTCGGTGGCTTGAATCACTGATTTAATTTGATCAACATTCAATTTTTTATCATATAACTGCTCCGAAAGTTGCCCAATCTCTTCAGGAGTGAAACGCAAATCCTGTCCGCGTAATTCAAAGACATTATCGTAGGCAGATAATTGATTAATTTTTAAAGGTGGATCATTCCTGCTAATTATGATTAAATGGATTCTTGCTGAGAGATATTTTAAGATCATCTCTACCAATTGATGGTTCTCGGCGCTCTGAATTAAATGATAGTCATCAATTACAATATAAAAATCTTCCTCGATATCCAGGAGTTCGTTTATCAGATGCGTTGAAATGACTTTTGGGGAATCCACCTCAATTGATTTAATCATTTTCGAAATCTCCCCGAGTAAATTAGGAAATACCGTTCGGGTAGCTTCAATAATATACTCAACAAAAGTTTTGAATTTATTGCAGTCCTCATCCATCTCAACCCAACAATATTTCTTATCAAGTTGATCCAACCACTGGCTCACTGTTATGCTTTTGCCATATCCTGCACCTGCAATAATAAGCGTCAATGTTTTGGATTTGTTTCTGTTTAATGCAGATGTAATACGTTCCCTTTCAATAAAATCAGAATGTATTATGGGTTTGTTTAATCTTGTTTTTAAAAAATCCATGGGGGGCATAAACAGCAGGTTAATTATTGAAATATTTTATCATAAAAACATGATTATTACCTTTTTTAATGAGTCTAAATATACACATTTTTTTCTTGATGAATTCACTATAAATCTCTTCACAAATTGATACATTGAACTAAGTCTCCATAGCAATTTAATTAATGAGTTTTAACCTCAATCAACGATAGATGAAGATCATATAAAGTATTTATAATACCGATCAGTTCTGCCTGGTCTTTTAGCTTTCCTACCAATGAATAAACGTCCTTGCCATCAATCCTTTTGTCCAGTGATATTTGCATTCCTGATAATCGTGAAGACCAAGATGTATCCAAGTCTCCCATAACCGTAATTTGATATATCCCCGAATTCCCAAAAGCCCTATTTTTAACCTCTGATGTAATCATGTTTGTGTTCATTTATTATTTAAATTTCCTTCTCCTTTTTTTATGCACCAGCATTGATCAATTAGATTCCAATTGATGTTCAAAGAAATAAAAAAAGGACATGAATCACAATCCCTCAAAAGAGTGAAATTATAGTGAAAAATATTTGAATATGGTAAAGAGGAGCAAAAATTAATGCTGCAACGATTACTTCTCTAACAAAAAACTGTTAATTTTCAGATGCAATCAATTTATGTTCACGGGCCTTTTTTACAAGTTCCACTCTGTTCTTGGCCTCCATTTTCTTCAGGCAGTTTTTAACGTGTGACTTTACGGTTTCAACAGAAATATTTAAAGATTCTGCAATCTCCTTATTGCGATAGCCCCTTGCAATATATTGTAATGTTTCGGTTTCCCGAACGGAAAGAATTTCTATTCTATTGAATGATTGGACTTTTTCTAATCTTTCTTCGTGTGTTTTGATTGGTCGCTCGTTTTCAAATGCCTCCAGAAGTGTCGATACATAATAGCTGTCAGGTTCAGTATGCTGAAACTTTTCAAGTAGTTCCTTCATTGGCTCACCCAGATCGACAAAGATCCTGATAAATCCATTCGGCTCAGCCAGGATTATGGCTTCTTTAACTGAATTCAGAGCAGCTTCCTCATCGCCCTTTTTTCCTAAATAGATGGATTGCATAAGCAGCACTTGCATTAGGAAATTGTACTTGTGGCCTGATCTTCCTTTTTTAATATACTTTTCGAGGAGTTCTTCTATCTTATTACTATTTCTAATATGATCAGTAATGATGAGTAATCTGACATACGTTAATTGCTGAAAATAAAATGCATAATCAAGGTAAATGGAATCAAAATCTGTTGATTTTGACATTTCCAATGCTTGTTCGATCTTTCCTTGTCGCAGTGCCAGGTCCACCTTAAATGCCTTTGTAAGCTCGTCAAATGACTTAATTCCCACATATTTAGTTACTTCGTTTATTTCGTCAATGGTATCTGATAGTTTTTGAGTTTCTCCCAAAGCAAGAAACCCGAGTGCTTTGGTATATATGGTTGGTAAATCCCAATAGGGTCGGCCAGCGTAGTAATGATCACTAAGAATCTCTGTATATTCAACTGCTTTTCTCAGCTTATTGAATTGATAATACGAACTCCCAAGATAGTACGAAACTGAACTTAATAAAACCCACAGTTTATTCTCAATGAATAGAGAATAAGTATTTGACATGGCTTCTGCAATAACCTTAAGATTTCCTCTAAATGAGTTCAGGTACGAATTCAATATTTGGGTGTAGATATAAGGTATTGAATTCTTTAATGGTATGCTTTCCAGAATTCCGTTGACGAGCGTTTCAGCCTCTTCATATCTTCCTAATGCATTTAAAGCATATAAACGAAACGCAAATGCATAATTACTTATCATTTGCGTCTTGTCTTCCAGTAAACTCAAGGCTTTATTAGCATGAGCGAATGCGTCCTTATAATTCTCTAAACTGAAATCTAATAAGCTGCGCACAGTATAATACTCACCAAGTAGTTGTTTATTCTCTGGAGAGTCTGCCTCCATTGCCTCAGCTAACTTTTGAGCCATACCCACATCAGCTTTCATGGCAACCAAATCATATTTGGCTTCGTCAAGTATTGCTCGTGATACCAGCAAGCCTATATGCTTTTCAACTGTAGCTTTCGGTAAGAGGTCGAGCCATTGATTAATACGTCTGAATTGGTCGGTATTAAAAAATCTGATTCGATTCTTATCAAAAATGCTTACAGCAAAATCAATGTCTCCTGATTGCACGGCGTGATGAAAAGCCTCATCCAAGTAGTCATTGCTTTCAAACCAGCTGCTGGCATTTTTATGAAAAGAAGCTATCTGATTCTCGGAAAAGCCTTTGTGCAATTGTATTAGCAACATTTCACCGAAAAAATGATGGTACCTGTACCAGGTTCGTTCATCATCCAATGAATATACAAACAGGTTATTGGCAACTAAGTCCTGGATAAAACGACTACCAGAAATTTTAGGAGAACCACTTTCTGTAAAAAGGGCGTCAATTAATTCATTGTTGAATCGAGATAGAATAGAAGAAACAATCAAGGTATTTCTGAATTCATCAGAAAAGCGTTTCAAAACCAGGTCCGCAAAAAAATCTGAATATTCCGACAAGGAATAATGCGCTGAGGGCTTTATCTTCGCATTGACCTTTCGTATTTCATCGGTCATTAACATCATTTGTATTCCCAATACCCAACCTTCAGTCCTTTTTTCTATTTTTTTTAGTTCCTTTTCAGTTAAAACATACGTAACCTTTTTTGAAACCAGCTTTTTCGTGTCATCAAGGCTGAATGACAAATCAGACAGGCGAATTTCATTGATTCGATTAAACAATCTCAGCTTATTGAATTTTAACGGAGGATCGCGCCGGCAGATGATGACCAGATGCAGATTTTCAATCGGGTAGGTAATACACAAATTTAGCAGTCCGTGGATATCCTCGTTATTGATTACCTGGTAATCATCAAGAATGAGTACAAAGTTTTCCTCAACATTTTCCAGCACATCAGCCATTGTTTCA
>JBFFLO010000040.1:0-11954 GCA_041554895.1 Lutimonas sp.
GACTAAGTCAGAAGGTTGCCAGCCTGAAGTGAGCTGGTCAAGTTTACTGAATCCGGAAGGAACCCCACTCATCCCTTCCTGATTTGAAATTTCTTCAATCTTTTTCAGGGCCTGGGTCACCAAGTTATGCGCCGCCTCCGAGCTCTTCTTTAAATTGCCTTGTGTAATATCAAAAAGCTTCGTCTCAGCTTCATCAAGCAAATCAAATACATCGACTGTTTCATCATAAGAACTTGTAATGATCTCGTTCGATATGCTGATCAGCCTTCTTTGAATGAATTTCTGCAGAATGATTCTGGCATGAAATTCAATATGCGCCGCAGATGAAACTTTCTGACTTAAGTTGATCAAGTAGAAATCTCCTCCTATGGCTTCTAGTTTTTCATTCTTTTTTAACTGATTGGATACAGTTAACAGGTCAATCGGTTCTGAATTTTCAAAAAGTTTCAATATGGCATCATAGATAAACTGATGAGCAGGCTTGTAAAATGCTTCACTATGGAGAATATCGATGACGTCATCGACTCCCTTTTTATCGATCATCATAGCACCTAGAACAGCTTCCTCCAGGTCTAATGCCTGTGGTGGAATTTTGCCTTGCTCAAGGCTGATGATCGTTCCCTTTCCCTTTTGGTTGTATGATAATGACTTCGCTGAATCCATGCGGCAAATGTAAATGTTTAGGGATATAAACCTTATCCAAAGGCATAATTAAAGTTAACAAATATTGTTAACAATCAAATATATGTTAATAAAACTGGTCGAATAACCATATTCCATTCCATGCCTAAATAACCGTTTACCGGTCCCTTGGGAATTATGAAATAGTTAATAAATTAATTAGCAATTATTTAGCATTTTCCAAACTTCAAATCTAAAGCAAGTATTACAAAAAGTAAATTGTAATTGTTGTTAATAATTTGTTCTTTTGCTCAGAATAATAAGTTGCAATGTATAAAGAAAAAAGAAATATACTATTAACCATTTTCCTTTTTTTACAAATTGGGATCGTAGCGATTTTATCAAATTACCCCACTATTGTGGATACCTACTATGTTAATCGTATTTACCCGATTATTGCAAATTCATTAAGGTTTTTATTTGGATGGATCCCTTTTTCTACGGGGGATCTGCTATATGCCATTCTTATTTTTTTTACACTTCGCTTGCTCAGGCGACTGGTCATCAATAAAACAAAGAACAGATGGGCGTTGATTTTTCAGCTCCTTGCAGGTTTTTCCATATTTTATTTTTGCTTTTACTTGTTTTGGGGCTTGAATTATTCACGTAGCCCTTTAACAAAAAAGCTTGGTCTTGAACAAGAAACTTTTGATATTGAACAATTAGAAACCATCACTGGTAAAATTATTTTCAAAACCAATCTACTGCAGAGAAAATTATCAAAGCATGACACTTTAGGGGTCATCGTTCCCTATTCAAAGAAAAAGATCATTGAACTGACAAAAAATGGTTATGAGGAACTCAGCACCGAATTTCCCCATCTTTCTTATAAAAGGCCTTCCATCAAAAAATCACTTTTTAGCCTGCCATTGACCTATATGGGCTTTTCCGGCTATCTGAATCCACTTACAGGCGAAGCCCAGGTTGATCACTTGATCCCAAAAATAAATTTACCCTTTACCTGTTCACATGAAGTGGCCCACCAACTCGGAATTGCATCTGAAAGCGAAGCTAATTTTATAGGGTTTTTAGCTGCTGCACATCATCAGGACCCTTATTTTCAATATGCCGCCTATCTGCTTGTCCTTCGTTATGCGCTGTTCGACATCAGAAGGTATGATGCCGAGCTTTTTAAAGCCTATCTTGAAAAGATCCCTAAAGGCATTCTTAAAAACATTAGAGAATCAGATGAGTTTTGGAAACAGTACGAAAATCCGGTAGAACCACTGTTCAAATCCTTTTATGATAATTTCTTAAAATACAACCAGCAAAAAGATGGTTTGGAAAGCTATAACCAAATCATGGACCTTGTCATTTCTTATGACCAAACCTACACATTGGATTTTAATTGATACATTTGAACCTAAAATTTTCCACACACATGAAAAAAATAATTGCCTTTGTTTTAATGCTGCAGTTTATATCTGTATCATCACAAGAGTATTTTCCTAAAAATGACGGAGTCAAATCCGAAAATCAAAATTATACGGCTTTTGTGAATGCCGAAATTCATATCAGTCCTGAACAAGTGATCAAAAAAGGAACTCTTTTGATACAACATGGCAAAGTTGTCAAAACAGGAACTGAACTGAACATTCCCAAAAATTCGGTGATCGTCGATCTTAAAGGGAAAAGCATATACCCCTCCTTTATTGATGTATACTCCGATTTTGGCATCAAACTACCCGAAGCTTCAAAGGAAAGACCACGTGTTCCCCAATATGACAGCAAGAGAGAAGGTTATTACTGGAATGAGCATGTGATGCCTGAAAAGGAAGCTACTGCCCAGTTTACTTTTGACGACAAAAAAGCCAAAGAATTGCTTAAAGAGGGTTTTGGAGTAGTCAATACGCATGTTCAAGATGGTATTGTCAGAGGAAGTGGCTTGTTGGTCGCGCTTAATGCTTTCGGGACCGATAATGAGAGAATCCTGATGCCTAAATCTGTGCAATATCTTTCATTTGAAAAAAGCAACTACAGCAAGCAGATCTATCCCAATTCATTGATGGGTAGCATCGCTTTGCTGAAGCAAATGTATTACGATGCCTCATGGTATACAAAAGGTGCTTCTTTAACGAGGGACCTTTCTTTGGAAGCCCTGCAAAAAAACAAGAGCCTGACTCAGGTTTTTTATGCCGGCGATAAAGGAAATGACCTAAGGGCTCATGATTTAGGAGCTTCTTTTGGCATCAACTATGTCATTTTTGGAGGAGGAAATGAATATGAATTAATTGAAGATATCAAATCGACTCAAGCCACTTATATCCTTCCATTAAACTTTCCCAAAGCCTATGATGTGGAAAATCCTTTTGAGGCTGAACACCTCAGTTTGGCCGCTATGAAAGACTGGAACCTCGCCCCTACCAATCCTGGTGTGCTGGCTAAGAGCAATATCACTTTTGCCCTTTCTACACATGGCTTAAAATCTTTGGGTGAATTTAAAAAGAACCTTCAAAAAGCCATTACGTATGGCCTTGATAAAAAGATTGCCTTGGCGGCTTTAACTACTGTACCGGCCAGTATCCTTCATAAAGAGGATGAACTAGGTAAACTAAAACAAGGTGCGTGGGCCAATTTTTTGATCACCTCAGGAGATGTTTTTGATGAAAAAACGATCGTATATGAAAACTGGGTCCAGGGAACACCCTATGCAATCCATTCTCTGGACATCAATAATATAGACGGAAATTATGCATTGAGCTTTGATCAAAAAAGCTTTGACCTGTCTATAGAAAATTCTTTAACCAAACCTAAAATTACCCTTAAAAAAGAGGGAGAAACCCTAACAAACAAATCAGTTTTTAAAGATAACTGGCTTAGTATCAACTTGACAACAAGTAAAGATTCAAAAGAATTCATCCGTTTATCGGCAAGGGTAGAAAATCCCGAAATCATAAAAGGAGATGCAATACTTTCAAACGGGCAAAAGGTGGCTTGGACCGCTACGAAACAATCTGATTCCGATCCTGAAGAAAAATCAAAGGAGGAGAAATCGCCTTACCTGTCTCCGGTTTATTTTCCAAACAATGGCTATGGTTTTGAAAAGGCTCCCGAGCAACAAACCATATTATTCAAAAATGTAACGGTCTGGACCAATGAAGAAGAAGGTATATTGGAAAATACTGACGTATTGATCAAAGATGGTAAAATAGCCAAAATAGGTAAGGATCTTAATGCAGGAAATGCATTAAAGATTGATGGAACCGGAAAGCATTTGACTTCTGGAATCATTGATGAGCATTCTCATATAGCCACTATTTCCACAAATGAAAGTGGTCATAATTCGACCGCAGAAGTAAGCATGGAGGATGCCATAAATCATGAAGATGTCAATATTTATCGCAATTTAGCAGGAGGGGTGACCCAGGCCCAGATACTTCATGGCTCGGCCAACCCGATTGGCGGGAGATCTGCCATTATCAAATTGAAATGGGGAGAAACCCCTTCAAGGATGATCGATAAAAAAGCTCCTAAATTCATCAAGTTTGCCTTGGGTGAAAATGTAAAGCAATCCAGAAGCAGCAATTCATCCAGGTTTCCGCAAACAAGGATGGGCGTCGAGCAGGTTTACCAGGATTACTTCCAAAGAGCCAAAGAATATGACGCCATAAAAAAATCAGGAGCGCCTTACCGAAAAGACATTGAAATGGATGTTCTTGCTGAAATACTCAACGAGGAACGCTTTATTTCATGTCACTCCTATGTACAAAGCGAGATCAACATGCTGATGAAGCTTGCCGACCGGTTCGATTTTAAAGTAAACACGTTTACCCATATCCTTGAAGGGTATAAAGTAGCTGACAAAATGAAAGAACATGGCGCTGGCGGCTCTACCTTTAGCGATTGGTGGGCCTATAAATTTGAAGTTAATGATGCGATTCCTTATAATGCTGCCATTATGCACAGTCAGGGAGTGGTAACAGCCATCAATTCTGATGATGCGGAAATGAGCAGGAGATTGAATCAGGAAGCTGCTAAATCGATGAAGTATGGAGGCGTTAGTGAAGAAGATGCCTGGAAATTTGTCACCCTGAACCCTGCTAAACTCCTGCATATCGATGACAGGCTGGGAAGTGTAAAAGTTGGGAAAGAGGCTGACCTGGTCTTGTGGACCGGTCACCCCATGTCTATCAATACCAGGGCCGAAAAAACGATAATTGAAGGCAAGGTCTACTTCGATCTGGAAACCGATGCGAAAATGAGAAGCCGTATGCAACAAGAAAAAGGCCAACTGATCAACTTGATGCTTGCTGAAAAAAGTAAAGGGAGCCCAACTCAAAAACCAAATAAAAAAGAAAATAGAATCAATCATTGCGATACAGTAGATTTTTAAAAAAATAAAGTCCATGAAAAATATTTATATCATTACAAGTTTGATGTTGATGCTCGGTTTTAGCCAGGTCAAGGCCCAACAAACTCCGGCAAAAACATCAAATGAAACAATCAGCATAGTTGGCGCCACCGCCCATATTGGAAATGGTTCCGTAATTGAGAATGCCACGATCGTGCTTGAAGCAGGTTTGATCAAAGAAATTGGAAAAAGCAGCGAAATAGAAACACAAGGCACTGTCATAAAGGCAGAAAGTCAACACGTGTACCCTGGGTTTATTATGCCAAACTCAACATTAGGGCTGGGGGAAATCGATGCCGTACGGGCCACAAGAGATTTTGATGAAACGGGAAGCTTACTGCCCCATGTAAGAAGCCTGATTGCTTATAACGCAGAATCGAAGGTCGTAGAAAGCATGAGGCCAAATGGTATCTTGCTTGCGCAAGTAACACCGAGAGGCGGGCGCATTTCAGGAACTTCCTCCATAGTGCAGTTAGATGCCTGGAACTGGGAAGATGCGGCCGTTAAAATAGATGATGCCATACATATCGACTGGCCAAGTAGTTACAAATACAAATATGCTTCATTTGGACGAGTGATCATTTCTGAAGAAAACAAAGACTATCAAAAAGAAGTGAATGAGCTCAAAACTTTTTTATCAAATGCGAAGGCTTATAAAGAAGATGGTTCCAGCAAAATAAACCTACCCTTTTTAGCTGCCCAGGGAATTTTTAGCGGAAAACAAAAGGTATTTATCCATGTAACCAAACAAAAAGGAATCATCGATGCAATTGCTTTGATGAAATCTATGGGAATCAATGACATCGTATTGGTTGGTGCAGATGAAGCATACCAGGTCATGGATTTGATCAAAAATGAAAACATACCAGTTGTTTTAAAAAGGGTCCATTCACTACCCAATAATGAAGATGATGATTATGATCTTCCTTATAAAAATGCAGCTACCTTGTTCAAGAATGGCATATTGGTGAGTCTCGAGAACAGTGGCGACATGGAAAGAATGAATGGTCGCAACCTTCCCTTCTATGCCGGGACGACTGTGGCTTATGGGCTTTCTTATGAAGATGCCTTACAGCTGATCACATTTAATGCAGCAAAGATCCTAGGAATAGAGAATAAGTACGGCTCATTAGAGAAAGGGAAAAGTGCTACTTTATTTATAAGTAAGGGAAATGCACTTGATATGAGAGGAAATATGCTGACAAAGGCATTTATAGACGGTCGTGCCATCAGTCTTGAAACGCACCAGACCGAATTGTGGAAACGTTATATGGACAAATTTTCTCAGGCCGGAGAATAGAGAATGATAAGATCGACCCAATCCTTTAAGTTTATCTCATGACAAAGGAAATTTCAAGTTTGCAAAATGATCTTGTCAAAGAAATCATTCAATTGCAGGAAAAGTCAAGGTTAAGAAAACAAAAAGGCCTTTTCGTTATCGAAGGCCTGAGAGAGATTTTACTGGCCATAGAAGGAGGCTATACAATCAAGAAATTACTGTTTTGTGAAGAGATTATTGGTAAAACTGATTTAGAACAATTACTGGCATCCATCGCCGACATGCAGCCCGATTTAGTCAGGTTGTCATTGAAGGTATATCAAAAAATAGCGCATCGAAAAACAACTGAAGGCATTATTGCATTAACATTTTGTAAAAGATTGTTTTTAAATGATCTGTCTCTTGGTGAAAACCCACTGATCCTTGTAGCTGAAGCCTCTGAAAAACCAGGAAATATTGGAGCCTTGCTTCGAACTGCTGATGCTGCACATCTTGATGCGGTAATTATAGCTAATCCAAAAACTGACCTTTACAATCCCAATATTATCAGGTCAAGCGTAGGTTGCGTTTTTACGAATCAAATTGCCACAGGCAGCACAGATGAGATTTTACGCTTTTTAAAAGAAAGACAAATAAATGTTTTTACCGCTGCATTAGACGACCGCAGTCTTCCCTACCATACAATAGATTATGCTAAGCCATGTGCGATAGTCGTTGGCACCGAAGCAACGGGCTTAAGCAAACAATGGCTTGAGAATGCCACTGAGAACATCATCATCCCCATGCAAGGCAAAATAGATTCCCTGAATGTTTCTGTTTCAGCAGCAATTGTTATTTTTGAAGCAAAAAGGCAAAGGGGCTTCAGGCTTTAAGTTAACCTTACATTAAAAAACCTACTTATACAAAATGAGTCCACAAATTCTCTTTTACATCATTATCGGCATTCTTATACTGGATTTTGTGATCGACAAATACATTGATCATCTCAATGCAAAGCATTTTAACGATGAAATACCAAATGAACTGAAAGACGTTTACAACAAGGAGGAATATGTCAAATCACAGGCCTATAAAAAAGAAAACTACCGATTTTCTCTCTTAACGAGCACATTTACCATTGTGATCACCTTATGCTTTTTTATTTTTAAGGGTTTTGCCTGGGTGGATGGATTTGCAAGAAGCTTCAGCAGCAATGAAATAAGCGTTGCGCTTATATTTTTTGGTGTTATTATGATCGGCAGCGATATGCTAAACACCCCATTTTCCTATTACCATACTTTTGTTATTGAAGAAAAATATGGGTTTAATAAAACTTCAAAAAGGCTTTTTATAATTGATAAGATCAAAGGGTGGCTGCTAAGTGCGATCATTGGAGGGGGGATTCTGGCCATTATCATCTGGTTTTATCAAAAAACAGGGGATTTGTTTTGGCTATATACCTGGCTATTTATTGGCGTATTTACGATTTTTATGACCATGTTCTATTCGTCTCTTATCGTACCGCTGTTTAACAAACAAACTCCTCTTGAAGAAGGCGCTTTAAAAGAGTCTATTTACGCTTTTGCACAAAAAGCCGGCTTTACCGTAAACAATATCTATGTGATAGACGGTTCCAAAAGGTCAACAAAAGCCAATGCTTATTTTTCAGGTTTTGGCGCAAAAAAGAGAATCGTTTTGTACGACACGCTGATCAATGAACTTAGTATTGAAGAAATTGTAGCGGTTCTGGCTCATGAAATTGGTCATTACAAGAAAAAACATGTGATGATCAATATGTTTGCATCCCTTTTGCTGACAGGAATAACCCTTCTTCTCTTTTCCTTGTTTATCAATAATGCGATTCTTTCCGAGGCCCTTTCTGTGGAAATCCCAAGTTTCCATATTGGACTGATCACTTTCGGAATTCTATACAGTCCAATTTCTGAACTAACCGGGATCCTGATGAATTATATGTCGAGGAAATTCGAATACCAGGCAGACAATTATGCCAAAACCAAATACAATGGAGAAGATTTGGTTTCGTCCCTTAAAAAGCTGTCCAGGAATAGCTTGAGCAATCTGACACCGCATAAGGCTAGCGTATTTGTACATTATTCCCATCCTACCCTACTGCAAAGGGTAAAAAATCTTACAAAGGCCTAATACTTGAGCCATAACAGGGAGTAGATTTGCTAATTAAAAAAGTTGTTAATTAGTATGCTTTATAGTATTTTTAATCTATGGCTTATACCGTAACGCTCGAAGAAGAGAAAAAAGAAATTGCAAGTCGATACAAAGACATGCTTAAGGATACCTATCAGACCTTGTCCAATGAGGACAAGCTTTTGATTCGTAAAGCTTTTGACATAGCAGCTGATGCCCACAAGGACCAAAGACGACGAACCGGGGAGCCTTATATTTACCATCCGATAGCGGTAGCCAAGATCGTTGCTAATGAAATAGGCCTTGGAGCCAACAGTATTGCTTCTGCGCTGCTGCATGATGTGGTAGAAGACACTGACTACACCTTTGCTGACATTGAACAATTGTTTGGGGAAACCATCACAAAAATCGTCAATGGCCTGACCAAGATCTCTAAACTTCAAAAAGACCAGGATGTTTCCATTCAGGCGGAGAACTTCAGGAAGATGCTGCTTACCTTGAATGATGATGTCAGGGTGATCCTGATCAAGATCGCTGATCGTCTTCACAACATGCAGACCCTTGAGTCTATGAGAGAAGACAAACAAGTAAAGATCGCATCTGAAACCTTATTTATTTACGCACCCCTCGCCCACCGACTCGGCCTGTACAACATTAAAACACAGCTTGAGGACCTAGGGCTTAAATATACTGAAAATGAAGTATATATGGATATTGAAGAGAAAATATCCGAAAGTAAAGAGGAGCGGGAACAATATATTGAAAGTTTTACAAACACCATCAAAAATTCATTAGATCAGGAAGGCTTTTCCTATACGATAAAAGGACGGACCAAGTCTATTTATTCTATTCGGAGGAAAATGATGAATCAAGGCGTTTCCTATGAAGAAGTTTACGATAAATTTGCCATCAGGATCGTATACGAGTCAAGCCTAAAAGATGAAAAATTTGATGCCTGGAAAATTTATTCGATCGTAACGGATCATTTTAGCCCGAATCCCAACAGGTTGCGCGACTGGATCACACAACCCAAATCTACGGGCTATGAATCATTGCATACCACAGTTATGGGGCCAAAAGGGAAATGGGTGGAAGTTCAGATCAGATCAAGCAGAATGAACGAAATCGCCGAAAAAGGATATGCTGCCCACTTCAAATACAAACATGGCTCCCAAAAGGAGAGCGGTTTGGAGGAATGGTTGAATAAATTGCGGGAATCCCTGGAAAATCCCGATGTGAACGCCGTGGACTTTGTAGAACAGTTTAAGCTTAATCTCTATGCCAAAGAGATCTATGTATTTACACCCAACGGCGATATCAAATCACTTCCCAAGGGCGCCACGGCACTTGACTTCGCCTTTGCCATCCACTCAGAAGTCGGGATGAGATGCCGTGCCGCAAAAGTAAACGGGAGACTTACACAAATCAGCAAGGAATTACACAGTGGTGATCAGGTGGAGATCATTACAGCAAAAAACCAAAAACCCAAGCTGGCCTGGTTGGATATTGTAAAAACCGCCAGGGCCAAATCACGGATCAAAAGTATCCTGAAAGAAGAGCATAAAATTATTGCCAAGGAGGGTAAGGAAGTACTTGACCGAAAGTTGCGTCACCTTAAAATTAAAATGAACGAAAAGACGGTCAATGAATTGGTCAATTTCTTTAAACTGAAAACCAGTTTTGATTTGTTTTATAAGATTGGAGACGGCAGCATTGACAACCAACAACTGAAAAAGTACGCCAGCCAGAGGTCAAATGTACTGATGCATTTTCTGAAAAGCCGAATGAACAGGCCCACAGCATTAAAAGATGATGTTATTAAAGAAGAGGTCACAGCAAATTATGACATGCTCGTTTTTGGCAAAGACGAAGAGAAATTAAAGTATAGTTTTTCGAAATGCTGCAACCCCATTCCCGGTGATCGCGTATTTGGATTTGTAACGATCAAGGACGGGATCAAAGTGCATAAACATAATTGTCCCAATGCCGTAAGTTTACAATCTCAATATGCCTACAGGGTTATTTCGGCAAAATGGGTGGATTCATCACAACAAGGCTATAAGGCAACCCTTAAACTTACAGGGGTGGATGACCTTGGTTTGGTCAATGAGGTAACCAGAGTGATTTCAGGAATTCTCAATGTTAATATTCACAGTTTAAACATTTCTGGTGATGAAGGTTTTTTCCAGGGCCTCATCACTGTACATATTAACAACAACAAGCAATTAAACAATCTTATAAAAAAACTGCTTGAAATTGATGGTATAGAAAAAGTGACTAGAAATTCGGGTTAATTGTTACTTTTTTTTATAATTATTTCGCTTTCATGTGGGGATTAAATGTAACTTTGCAAAGCAAGAACCAGGATTTTATTTACATGAGTAATAGCCAAAATCAGGAAACAGTTAAAAACTTCTTTACCAAGTTTTTAGAAGATAATAATCATAGGAAAACACCCGAAAGATTTGCGATTCTTCAGGAAATATATGATAACGATGATCACTTTGATATCGAGACCCTGTATATAGAAATGAAGAACAAAAATTATCGAGTGAGCAGGGCAACCTTGTACAATACTATTGAATTGCTCTTGGAATGCGGACTGGTCAGACGGCATCAGTTTGGACAGAACCAGGCACATTATGAAAAATCCTATTTTAACAAACAACACGACCATATTATTTTGACGGATACCGGTGAAGTGATCGAATTTTGTGATCCCAGAATCGAGAATATCAAAAAATCAATTGAGGAGGTTTTCGATGTCAAAATTGAGAGCCATTCACTTTACTTCTATGGTCAAAAGAACCAAACCACTGAATAACTTATAAAATTTATTAAATGATTGATTTACTACTAGGCCTGCAATGGGGTGATGAAGGAAAAGGAAAAATCGTTGATGTACTCACTAAGAATTACGATATCATTGCCAGGTTTCAGGGAGGACCGAATGCCGGTCATACGTTGATTTTTGATGGTAACAAACATGTTTTGCACACGATCCCCTCCGGGATCTTTCACGAAAGGGCAATCAATGTGGTTGGTAACGGAGTTGTGATCGATCCTGTTATCTTTAAAAAAGAACTTGATAATCTCAGTAGTTATCAAATTGATTTTAAGACAAAACTGCTGATCTCAAGAAAAGCCCATATCATACTGCCAACACATCGCTTATTGGATGCCGCTTCTGAAAAGATGAAAGGCAAATCAAAAATCGGCTCTACGCTCAAGGGAATAGGTCCAACGTATATGGATAAAACAGGCCGGAACGGTCTCAGGATAGGAGATCTTCAAATGGAGAACTGGAAGGAACGTTACAGGGCCTTAACTGAAAAGCATCTTAACATGATCAGTTTCTATGCGGTTGAACTTGACTTCGATCTTGATGAATTGGAAAAAGAATTCTTTCATGCCATAGATGTGCTAAAGGAACTGACCTTTATTGATAGCGAAGAATACATCAACCAGGCATTGGCCGAAGGTAAATCCATTCTTGCCGAA
>JBFFLO010000041.1:0-11901 GCA_041554895.1 Lutimonas sp.
ACAGAACCATCTGTAAAATCGATCTTGCCGTTTTCGTCAACAGTTACGTTTTCCAGCAAGGCATCTCTTCTGATCGCCTCATAAATATCTGGTTCAGCCTCATGGTCAAGATCAATGGTTTTTGCATAACATCCACCTTCAAAGTTGAACACGCCTTCATCATCCCAACCGTGTTCGTCATCACCAATCAATTTTCTTTTTGGATCTGTGGATAAAGTTGTTTTTCCTGTTCCTGATAATCCGAAGAAAATCGCTGTATCACCATCTTCACCAACGTTAGCCGAACAGTGCATAGAAGCCATTCCTCTTCTTGGCAAGTAATAGTTCATCATGGCGAACATGCCTTTTTTCATCTCACCGCCATACCAGGTTCCACCAATAACCTGCATTTTTTCAGTCAGGTTGAATACGGTAAAAACTTCTGAATTCAATCCGTGTTCCTTCCATTTTTTATTCACGGTTTCAGAGCCGTTTAGCACTATGAAATCAGGGTCACCAAAATTTTCGAGTTCTTCGGCAGTTGGTCTGATAAACATGTTTTTCACAAAATGTGCTTGCCAGGGCACCTCCACTACGAACCTAACTTTTAAACGAGTATCTTCATTGGCACCACAATAAGTGTCTACAACGTATAATTTTTTCCCCGAAAGTTCCTCTAACACCAATTCCTTAAGGTCATTCCAGACTTCCTGAGTTATGGGCTTGTTATCATTTTTAGCTTTTTCGGAAGTCCACCAAATCGTATCTTCGGTAACATCATCCATCACTATATATTTATCCTTAGGAGAACGACCGGTGAATTTACCTGTCATTACGTTGATGGCTCCTAATTCTGTTTTAAAACCTCTCTCATATCCTTCTAAGGATGAAGATAATTCATATTCATAAAGTTCGTCGTATGATGGGTTGTAAATAATCTCTTTTGGGTTCTTGATCCCTAAGTCATTTAATGAGCTAATTACTGATTTCGTTAGAACTTCCATAAGTCAAAATTTTAGTGTTAATTGTTTTGATTCCACTAGCAAATTTAGGCATAATAGTTACCTCACTTTCATGATATTTGTCAGGGTTTACCCACTTAGTTACGATATCGTTTTCGCTTTTTACCGCAAAAAAATGATCCGTTAAAATTAAGAACATTTAAAAGGAAGACAAAACTTTATCAGTAATATTTATCAAGAAAACACTGGTATTACGAGGGATTTAGTTTTATTGTTAAAAGCTTGAAGGATTTAAACGGAATATGAAAAAACAATGCATAATAAAAATGAAATCCAGTAATTCACTTAATTTTTATCATTTGATTTTAAAAATGATAGCCCGGCTATCAACCATCCAAAAACAAAAAACAATCCTCCCAGCGGGGTAATGAACCAAATTGATTTTGCCTCGGCCATACCCGTTGCAATCACAAAAATCGAACCGGAAAAGAACAGTATGCCCAGCAGGAACAACTGTGAAATTCTGGTTTTCGACCTTTGACCAAGCAAGGGGCTGAAGTTGATGAGAAGTATGCCCAATACATGGTACATCATGTACCTAACACCAGTTTCAAAACTTTGGAGGGATTCGGGCTCCAGTTGTTCTTTTAAAGCATGGGCTCCAAATGCACCTAAGATGATGGTCAGCATTCCCAGGAAGGCTGCAATGGCCGGGTAAATTCTTGTCATTTGATAAATCATTAAGAATAGCTAAAATAAGATAAAAACACAAGACAGGTTAGTTTGAGCGTCACATTTAAGTTTTAATTATAAAAAAGACACCGGTTCAAAGAATACCGTATTTGACTCTAAAATTATGATCAATTTAGTTACATTTGACTAAATAAGCAGAGCAACATGAGACGTATTTTAATCGTTGGCGCAGGCAGGTCTTCTGCCGCTTTGGTCAGGTATCTTTTGGAAAAATCCCATCAGGAGAAGTTAAAGATTGTCATTGCTGATATTTCGGTTGATAATGCCAACAAACTCGTTCAGAATCATCAGAACAGTGAAGTAATAGAATTGGATATTTTCAATCTGGCCAAGCGCCAGGATATAGTAAAAAAAGCGGATATTGTTATTTCCATGCTACCGGCCAGATTTCATCTGGAAATAGCCAGAGACTGCATTGAGTTTGGAAAGAACTTGGTGACGGCTTCCTATATTTCAAAGGAACTTTTGGCAATGGATCAGGAGGTAAAGGAGAAGGGCTTGATCTTTATGAATGAAATCGGTTTGGATCCGGGAATAGATCATATGAGTGCCATGCAGGTGATTGACACCATCAAAGGGCAGGGGGGCAAAATGATTCTTTTTGAATCTTTTACAGGCGGTCTTGTAGCCCCCGAGAGCGACAATAACCTCTGGAATTATAAATTTACATGGAATCCCAGAAACGTTGTTGTTGCAGGTCAGGGAGGGGTTGCAAAATTTATTCAGGAAGGAAAATACAAATATATCCCTTATCATAGATTGTTCAGGAGAACAGAGTTTTTATCCATCGAGGGATATGGAAAATTTGAAGCACTGGCCAATCGTGATTCTTTGAATTATCGTGAAATTTATGGCCTGCAGGATGCCTTGACCCTTTACAGGGGCACTATAAGAAGGGTTGGGTTTTCAAGGGCCTGGAATATTTTTGTGCAATTAGGCATGACCGATGACAGTTATGTCATGGAGGGTTCTGAACAAATGAGTTATCGGGATTTTACAAATTCTTTCTTACCCTATAAACCACATGATTCTGTTGAACTCAAATTAAGGCATTATTTAAAGATCGATCAGGATGACGTCATCTGGGAGAAATTGCTTGAATTGGATATTTTCAATGCCTCAAAGATAGTTGGGATAAAAGATGCAACTCCCGCCCAGATCCTGCAACGGATCTTAATGGATAGTTGGAAATTGTCTGAGCATGACAAGGATATGATCGTGATGTATCATAAATTTGGCTTTGAGCTAAACGGGGTCAAAAAACAGATTGAATCCAATATGGTAGTGATCGGAGAAGATCAAACGTATACGGCTATGGCAAAGACTGTGGGATTGCCTGTTGCCATGGCAACATTGGCTATTTTAAATGGCAGGATAAAGAGCCCTGGGGTTCAATTGCCAATTTCAAAAGAAGTATATGACCCCATCCTTAAGGAACTTAAAGATTATGGCATCATATTCAATGAAAAAGAGGTGCCCTATCTAGGTTACAATCCTTACAGTCTTGGCGCCTAATATTAATCACAAGCCCCGTTTGGTTTACATGTTTAGATAAAAATCTTTTACCAGGCTAATATATTGGTCAGTATAAACATGCCGGTTCACTTCAAGAATCAACTCTTTAGGAACAACTTTAGCAGGATGCCTGGTGAATTGAAGAAGGCTCCGTTTAATATCACTTTGCTCATTGCCCCTTATTCTTGTCACTCGAATTGGGTAAAGATCTTTTAACGAGGCTAGAGAAATAAAATCAGGCTCTTCTTTATAAGGTATGATAAAAGCACAGCTACCAGAAGGAGAGAGCAGCTGGTCAGTGGCCGCTAATAATTCTTTATAACTGAGTTTATGGGTATGTCTTGCAAGTGCCCGTTCTTTATTCAGTTCTTTAAAGGTGTCATTAAAAAAAGGAGGATTGCTTACGATAAGATCATATGCTTCCTCTATTTCCTCTTTAAATTCGAGCAGGGAGGCATGGTAACAATAGAGCCGGTCAGACCAGGAACTGTTTTCAAAATTCTCAACGGCCTGCTCAAAAGCCTTGTTCTCAATTTCAAGGGCGTCGATGGTTTGAGCCTCACTTCTTTGTGCCATTTGCAAAGCAATAAGACCAGTGCCTGTGCCAATATCAAGAATCGATTCAGTGTGTTGGGGGATCTTTGTCCAGGCACCAAGCAAAACCCCGTCAGTACCCACCTTCATGGCGCATTGATCTTGAAGTATGCTAAATTCCTTAAAGTGGAAAGGTTTATCAGACATGCATAAAACTTAAGATCTGTTCATGTCAATAAGACCCTCGGGAGTTCTTACCAGAACTTTCTTATTGACCCTGTCAATTTTTTCTATAAAATCGTCGACCATGGGCACTAAAATTTCAGTATTTTCTGTTTTTACAACGAATAAGGGCTGGGCAGAAGTATCATTGATTGAAGCAATGACCCCAACCTTACCAAAATTGACATCTTCCAGAACAAATCCGGTCACCTCATGAAAATAAAATTGATTTCCTTCAAGTTTAGGAAGCAGGCTAAGTGGCAGGTAAGCATCCCTCTTTAACAGGAGTTCTGCATCTTCCTCAGAGTAAACATCTTCAAACCGAATGCGCATGTGGTTCCCTTTTTGAAAAAGACTGCTCTCTATGAAGTAGGGGACCAGTGTTTTGCCCATGTCGAGAAAGATGGCATTGAGATTTTCGTAGATCTCCGGTTGATCCGTGTCTAGTTTTAGGATAAGCTCTCCTTTAAAACTATATTTCTTAACGATCTTTCCGAGATAAAAACAATCCTCTTTTTTCATGTTTTAATATTGAATAGTATCAAATGTAAAATAAAAAAACCTGATAAATCAATATCAGGTTTTTTTAATACGTATCTGTTTGACGTCTTATTTTTCTTCTTCCTTAGCTTGTTGTGCTGCCTCATCAATAGTTTGTGGGGCTTCATCTTCAACTGTTTCTGTGGCTTTAGCCGCTGCTTCCGCTGCTGCTTTTGCATCAGCTTCTGCTTTTATAGCTTCGTTTTCTGCTTCTTCTGCAGCCGCTTTACGACTAGCATTGACTTCTTTTTCAGCCTCAAATATTTTAGCTTTAGCATCTTCAGCTGCCTTGGCAATTGCTCCTTCTTTATCAGAAACTTTTGTGGTTTTTTCCTCTAACCAAGCTTGAAATTTAGCTTCAGCCTGTTCTTCGGTCAAAGCACCTTTTTTAACGCCTCCAGCAAGATGATTTTTCAACATAGCGCCTTTATAAGATAAAATAGCTCTTGCTGTATCAGTTGGCTGCGCTCCATTTTGAAGCCATTTAACTGCACCATCAACATCTAATTCAATAGTTGCCGGATTCGTGTTCGGGTTGTAAGTTCCCAGTTTTTCCAAAGACCTTCCATCTCTTTTCGAGCGGGCATCTGCTGCTACGATCCAAAAAAATGGTTTTCCTTTTCTACCGTGTCTTTGTAGTCTAATTTTTACTGACATAATTGTTTAAATTTTTAGGTTCACGACCTAAGTTATTAATAATAATAGTTCTACTTTCTCGAAGTAGGGCGCAAAATTACTAAATAATATTCATTTTGAGATTAAAAAATATGATTTATTATCTACCTAATTGTCAGAGTTTAGGATATCCTATGTTGCCATTTGTATTTATAAACGGTTGTTGATAAAATTCCGGATAATCACTTTAATCCTAAACTTCTAAATACCTATTTTTATGGCTTTGAAATCCTCACAAAAGAATTCACTTCATGTATTTGATTTTTGACACAGAAACCACAGGTTTACCGAAGAACTGGAATGCTCCCATCACGGATGTGGACAATTGGCCCCGTTGTGTTCAGATAGCTTGGCAGTTACATGACGATATGGGAAGGATGGTTTCACATGAGGATTTTCTGATCATACCCGAGAATTACAATATCCCCTATGATGCTGAGCAGATTCATGGTATTTCTACCGAACTGGCGATGCAACAGGGAAAACCTTTGAAAGAAGTATTGGATCTATTCAATAAGGCCTTGTCCAAAACAAAATTTGTAGTGGGGCAGAATCTTAATTTTGATCTGAATATCATGGGCTGTGAGTTTCACAGATCGAACATGGATACAGTGCTGAATCAACTTCCTGTGCTTGATACCTGTACTGAGAAGACTGCCTTATTATGCGAAATACCCGGAGGAAGGTACGGGAAATTTAAACTTCCCACACTTACAGAGTTACATGAAAAACTCTTTAACCAACCTTTTAATGAAGCCCATAATGCCACTGCAGATGTTGAAGCAACGACCCGGTGTTTTTTGGAACTCCTTAGAAATGGTCATTATACCCGCGAAGAGTTATTAGTAGACGACTCTTATTTTGTTGATTTTACAAATCATAATACACAAGTATTTTCTCCTGTTGGTTTAAAGCACCTGAATTTAAAGAAGGAAAGTAAAAAGTTGCGCAAAAGAGCTGCAAAAACTGCTGAGAGCGATGTGGCGATAAGTTCTAAAGATCAGGAAACGCTGCAAAAGGCTTCTTATGTGCATCTCCATAATCATTCTCAGTATTCAATTTTGCAGTCAACATCGAGTGTTGCAGATCTTGTAAAGGCAGCCATAGATAACAAAATGCCGGCTGTTGCGTTGACGGATACAGGGAATATGATGGGTGCTTTTGTTTTCGTCAAAGCCATATTAAACCATAACCAAACAGCCGAGGACCCCATAAAACCTATTGTAGGTTGCGAATTCAATGTTTGTGAGAACCATTTGAATAAATCCGTTAAGGACAATGGCTATCAGGTTGTCCTTCTGGCGAAGAACAAGAAAGGCTACCATAACATGGCCAAGCTGGCTTCTGCCGCATTTATTGATGGATTTTATTATGTGCCAAGAATAGACAAGAAGCTGATACAGAAATATAAAGAAGATATTATAGTATTAAGTGGGGGAGTTAATGGTGAAATACCTAATAAGATTCTCAATATAGGGGAGCATCAGGCAGAGGAAGCACTCTTATGGTGGAAAGAAAATTTTCAAGATGATTTTTATCTGGAGATCAGTGACCATCAGCAGGAAAACGAAAAACATATCAATGATGTACTGATCGGGTTTTCTAAAAAGCACCAGGTCAAGCTTGTGGCTACGAACAATACGTTTTATTTGAAAAAATCAGATTCTTTGGCCCATGACATTTTACTCTGCGTAAAAGACGGAGAAAAAATTGCCACGCCAAAAGGAAGGGGCCGTGGATTCAGATATGGTTTGCCCAATGATGAGTACTATTTCAAAGACCAGGATGAGATGAAGGCTTTGTTCAGGCATGTTCCGGAAGCCATTATCAACATTCAGGAAGTGGTCGATAAGATAGAGGTCTATGAACTTGCCAGAGATGTACTATTGCCAAAATTTGACATGCCTGAGCAGTTTTATGATGCCAGAGATGAAGAGGATGGAGGAAAAAGAGGAGAAAATGCCTATTTGAAACATTTAACTTATGAGGGAGCGAAATTAAGGTATAAGGACCTTCATGATGAGATCAGGGAACGACTCGATTTTGAGCTGATGATCATTGAAAAGACAGGGTATCCGGGTTATTTTCTTATTGTTGAGGATTTTATAAAGGAGGCCCGTAGGATGGGGGTTTCAGTGGGCCCGGGTAGAGGATCTGCCGCTGGTTCGGCAGTAGCCTATTGCCTTGGCATTACCAATATAGACCCTATAAAGTACGACCTTCTTTTTGAGCGATTTCTCAATCCTGACAGGGTATCACTTCCGGATATTGATATAGATTTTGATGATGAAGGCAGGCAGCGGGTAATTGATTATGTGATCGATAAATACGGTTCCAATCAGGTAGCCCAGATCATTACTTATGGAACCATGGCCGCCAAATCTTCGATAAGGGATACCGCGAGGGTCCTTGATCTTCCCCTTCCGGATGCTGACAGGATCGCAAAACTGATCCCCGGCCTAAAGCTGGTCAATATCTTTGGTACCGACGAGAAAAGTATCTCCAAAGTAAAAGGATTGAGAAGCGAGGAAAAAGCCAATGTAGATGAGCTGAAAAACATGGCTGATGGAAACGGGATCGAAGCTGATACCATCAATCAGGCAAGAATGCTCGAAGGTTCGGTTAGAAATACCGGAACGCATGCTTGCGGGGTTATTATTACGCCAGAAGATATTACGAATCTGATTCCGGTTGCTACCGCCAAGGGGACTGATATGTATGTTACCCAGTTTGACAATGGAGTCGTGGAGGATGCAGGCCTGTTAAAAATGGATTTCCTGGGATTAAAGACCTTAACCCTGATCAAGGATACTGTAAAGATCGTAAAAGCATTACATGGGATTGATCTTGTACCGGATGAGTTTCCGCTCGACGATGAAAAGACCTACGCTTTGTTCCAAAGAGGTGAAACTATTGGGATCTTTCAATATGAGTCTCCTGGCATGCAAAAGCATATGAAGTCTCTTAAGCCTACAGAATTTGCTGATCTTATAGCCATGAACGCTTTATACAGGCCAGGCCCGATGGAGTATATCCCATCCTTTATTGATCGAAAACACGGGCGTGAAGAGATCAAATACGATCTTCCGGACATGGAAGGTTACCTCAAGGAAACCTATGGAATTACGGTCTATCAGGAACAGGTAATGCTTTTGTCACAAAAACTTGCCGGTTTTACCAAAGGACAAGCGGATATGCTGCGTAAAGCCATGGGTAAAAAGATCTTTGCCCTGCTTGAGAAATTGAAACCGCTTTTTATAGAAGGAGGTAAGAAAAACAACCATCCGGAGGAAGTTTTGGAAAAGATCTGGAAAGATTGGGAAGCCTTTGCAGCTTATGCTTTCAATAAGTCACATTCTACCTGCTATGCATTTATAGCCTATCAGACTGCCTACTTAAAGGCACACTACCCCGCAGAATATATGGCTTCCGTTTTGAGCAATAATATGAACGATATCAAACAGGTTTCCTTCTTTATGGAAGAATGCAAAAGGTCGGGAATTGAAGTGCTCGGACCAGACATCAATGAATCATATTATAAATTTTCTGTAAACAAACAGGGCGCTGTAAGATTTGGAATGGGTGCCATCAGAGGGGTTGGAGAAGGAGCAGTGAAGGCAATTGTCAATGAACGTAAGAAAAATGGAAATTTCAGCTCTATTTTTGATGTGACCAAAAGGGTTGATTTGAGAGCCGCAAATAAGAAGGCCTTTGACGGCTTAGTCTTGGCAGGAGGTTTTGATTCTTTCCAAACGGCAAACAGATCTCAATACTTTGCCCTGGATGAAAAGGGGCTCACCTTTATTGAAAAGGCGATCAGGTATGGAAACAAGTTTCAGGAGAGCAAGAATTCTGCCCAGGTATCTTTGTTCGGCGAAGCTTCAGAAGTTCAGTTTGAAGAGCCTGAAATACCGCCATGTACACCTTGGAATGTCATGGAAAAACTTTCAAAGGAAAAGGAAATGATCGGTATTTATATCTCAGGCCATCCGCTGGACGATTTCAAGACAGAGATCCAATATTTTTGTAATGCAAGGGTTGACAGCTTGCAAAAGATCGATCAACTGGAAGGCAAGGAATTATCTTTTGCAGGAATCATTACTGACGTGCAGCATAGGGTAAGCAAGAACGGTAAACCCTGGGGGATGTTTACTTTTGAAGATTATAGCGACGCCTACGAATTCAGGTTGTTCAATGAAGACTATTTAAAATTCAGGCACTTTCTGATCCCTAATACTTTTCTGTACCTGAAAACGGTTATGCGAAGAGCATGGCAAAATGGCGATGTCAGGGTGCAAATTACCACTATACAGCAGTTGCAGGATGTTTTGGCAAACATGGCAAAAAAGATCACTTTGCATTTGCCTATAGAAAGCATCAATGAAATATCTGTTGAGCAATTTGACAGTGTTTTTAAGAAACATCAGGGAAATCAGCACCTCAATTTTATGATCATTGATCAGCAAGAAAAACTCAGGCTTAATATGCCCAGCAGAAGTGCCAAGATCAATATAACGAAAGAACTCCTTGATGAACTCAATGAGAATGAGTGGAGTTTTAAACTCAATTAGCGGTTCATGAATTCAGCCAGCAGTCGGTGGAAATGATGAACACCCTTTTCGCGTTCCGGAGAGAATCGTCCTGCTTTGTAGAATGATGACAATATTCCCTTTTGTACATTTTCCACAACAAATTCATCCTCTCTTTCTACCTTGTCAAGTGCTTGTCCGGCTCCCTTTTCTAATTTGTCGGGGTCAAAAACATAACTTATAAAGGATACTTTGGTTCGATCAATGCTCAAGGGCTTTATAACATTTATAGAAAGCCCCCAGGGATAAAAATTGAACATCATGTTAGGGAATACCCAATAGTAATAAGCAGCCACATTTTTCCCATGGTCTACATGCCCGTCAGGCAGGTCAAAAGTTTCGGTAGCAGTATCTGCATATCCTATTTGCAAATTACAATGATCATAAATTTCAGTTTTATACGAGCCGTAATCCAAAACTTTATTAAGTTCTTCATGAACAAAAGGGACATGAAATCCTTCGAGGTAATTGTCGCAATATAAGGCCCAATGAGCCTGAACCAGGTAATCCTTTGAGAGGGATGTATCAAGCCTGAATTCTGCTAAGGGCAAAAAACCCACCCGTTCTTCCATGATCTTGATCACCTTCGTAAAGTCAAAAGCAGGATCGAGCCCGGTAAATAGCAAAGGACCCCATTTTTCTAATGAAAATTGTCGTAAATGATCACATTCACGAGGAAAATCTTCGGCTTCTTTAAATTCGGGCATATGCTCAAAATCACCTTTTAAATTAAATCGACGTCCATGATACATACAGGTTAATTTTTTCAGTTTTCCACTGCCCAGGACTACAAGGTTTGCCCGATGCGTGCAAACATTACTCATGCAATGAATATCACCACTTTCATCTTTGGTGAGCAACAAGGGCTCTGTTAAATAACGATCCAACAAAACAAAAGGGTGTACTGATCTGGGTAATTTGACCAGTTGTTCATCTCCAATAAACTGCCATGATTTTAAAAAGATCTTTTCTTTAATTTTTTCAAAAACAATCGGATCTTTATAAAATGAGGAAGGCAAGGTACTGGCCTTTCGTATGTCGGGATCAACGGTGAATTTATTGCTCATTGACATTAGGGTTTAATGGGTTGAATCATAGTTCTAATGTAGTAATTAAAATATAATTATGGATTAGGGTTTTTATGCCTGTCAATGAGCAATTTCAAGGCGCGATGTTATCGCTTTTATTGAATCACAAGTATTCTCTGGTTTTTTCACTATTATTGTTTCATAAATTCATGGTCAATGCTAAAAAAGAAAAAACTGAATAAAACGGCCCATACCGAATACTTGAACTTGGATTCGGTTTTAATAAAACCGGTTTCAGCAGCTTTTCGTTCAGATCGGATCATCTCTGAACAATGGGAGTTATTGAATTTTCTGGAAAAGCCTGATCTTGAAGCTGCAATTGATGAGTACCGGGAATTTGAATCTATTTTGAGGGATCATAAGACAAAGGCGTTGCATTTGCCCGAGCAGGAGGATCTAAGTTTAGATTCTGTTTACTGCAGGGATGCCTCTATTGCTACAGATTTTGGTATGATTTTATGTCATATGGGCAAAAAGGAACGCAACAGGGAGCCAAAGGCTCAAAAGGCCTTTTTTCTTAAGAACAATATCCCGGTTTTAGGAGAGATCAAGTTTCCTGGCACACTGGAAGGAGGTGATGTTGCCTGGCTTGATAAAACCACCTTGGCGGTTGGACATACCTATAGAACAAATGAAGCTGGAATAGTACAACTGAGGCAGTTTTTGGAGCCTCGGGGAATCAAGGTGCTTGTCGTTGAATTACCTCACTATAAAGGACCTTCAGATGTATTTCACCTCATGTCTGTCTTTAGCCCTGTAGCAGAAAAGCTTGCCGTAGTGTTTTCGCCATTGATGCCTATATATTTTAGAAATGAGTTGCTGATAAGAGGTTATGATCTGGTGGAAGTGCCTGAAGAGGAATTTGATTCGATGGGTTGCAATGTTTTGGCTATAGGTCCTAAAAAATGTGTGATGCTCAAAGGAAACCCGAAAACGGAACAGGGATTAAAGGATCATGGTTGTGAGGTGCTTACTTATCACGGGCAACATATAAGTGTCATGGGTGGCGGTGGTCCAACCTGCCTGACAAGACCCATGACAAGG
>JBFFLO010000042.1:0-11895 GCA_041554895.1 Lutimonas sp.
CCATGCCAGTCTGCTTTTAAATGTAATATGTTTTTACCCAAAGGAACTCCGGCACCAACTGATATACCCAAAGGTTCCTTTCTGTTAGATTGTATATCTTTGAAATTATAATAAGCAAACTCGTCTGACCCATCAAGGGTACCTGATAAAAACCTTTGGTACCTGAATTTTCCGTTTTTTATAAGCTCGAGGTAAGGAAAATCAATATTAAGGCCTAAATCAATTTTACTTAATTTCCAGGCAAGGCCCAATTTCCAAAACATTCCGTAAGAATTTTGACTCAAATTAATCTCATTATTGAAAAAGTCAACATTTTGCGATTGATCAAGAGAACTTAACCTTAAATCATAGAAAGTACTAAAATTAAATACAGAGACAAAGCTGGAAACGCCAATGCTAAAATTTTCACTAATCTTCATCCCCCAGGTTCCTCCAAACCACTCATCCCTTTCCTTGCTGTTTAGTTGAAGATTTCCTACCAATCGCTCAAAATCAATTGTACCATCATTTAGGTTCTCCACATCCAATTCCCTCGAAATATTGACCCCGGCACTTGATCGTTGCCTCGAAATAAATGCATAAGCAAAATAATGTTTTTCCCATTTCTCAAATTTATAGGTTCCGGATACCAAGCTTGGCACTCCTTCAAATTGAGAATCACTTAATTTATCGTCCCTGCCAAAAACATTTTTCAAACGGATAGAATTCAACTGATAGGCTTTTGCATTTATAGAAAAAACAGGATTTTCAATAAGTGCAATTCTTGCAGGATTGTAATAGGTCAGGCCCAGGTCATTTACGCTGCCGGTGACATTTCCACCCAGCAACAATGATCTGTTTCCGAAATTTTCATTGTTGTAATAGCCTTGTGCATATATAAAAACAGGTGAAATGAATACAAATAGCGTTATTAATTTAATCTTAATATTCAAAGTGATTTCTTTTAAGTCATATAAATTTACTTTTTTTTTGTTATAATTTAAAAGGATATACTTAAAATTAACGTGATCAAACCAGATATTGGAACGTTATGATCATAATTGCCAAAACAATTATGGCCCGTATTTTAATTCAGTAGTTTATTTCTTATCTTTAATAAATAAAAACAGAACTGTTTGGCATTTAATACAAACGGCATATTATTCACTAATTAAATTTTATAAAATGAAATTCAAACTTACTGTTATCGCATTGCTTCTAGTTGCTTTCTCTTTTAATGGCTACGCGCAAAAAGATGTTTCAGCCAAATCTGAAGAGGCTATTAAAGAATTAAAAAAAACAAATGATAAAATCACCAAATACTTTAACTCGGCCTATGGCTACGCTGTTTTTCCTTCTATTGGAAAAGGTGGTTTAGGTCTTGGAGGTGCAACCGGAAATGGAACTATTTACAGAGGAGGAGCCATTGTTGGAGATTGTAGAATGACTCAGGTAACTATTGGTTTTCAAGCCGGTGGACAGGCTTATTCTGAAATAATCTTCTTTATGGACAAGGCGGCATTTGATCGATTTACAGGAGATAATTTCGAATTTTCAGCCCAGGCAACGGCAGTGGCAGTAACTGCAGGAGCCTCATTTGATGTCGATTACAGGGATGGCATATTAATTTTTACCCATGCTAAAGGAGGTTTGATGTATGAAGCTTCAGTTGGTGGTCAAAAATTTAAAACTGAAATGCGTTAAGCAGTTTGTTTTTTCTAAAACCTGCTTTATTTTTGTTTGAATAAGGCAGGTTTTTTGATGCCTCATTTTTACTTTAAAAAGTCTCTTTAGAGACAGGAAAATCTTAGTTGGACCTGTTAAACAGAATCCCTACACTGAAGAACACCCTTACTTTATTGATGTCATTCACATAAGAAATGTCAAAATTCAAAGGCCCAAGAAACGAATGATATCCTACATTAATCCCCGCCGAAACGATACTGCTCGCCTCAACCCCATCAGACCAGTCTCCAACAGGTGAAAAGGCATTTTCAATGTATTTGTCAAACTCGCTAAAGCCAACCGTTGCTATATTTACATGAGGTATAAAGTAAAATTTTGAAAACGGATTGATCTGAACTGCTGCATTTATCCTCATCATTTGATTCACAAAAATTTCATCCTCATGCAGCCCCGGAAAAACATATGAACCTTTTCTTGGAGCTGTTACTGTTCCTCCCAAGGAATATTGTGCGGCATATCCGTAATCACTAAACCACCAGTCGTCCGATTCCAATTTGTCCTCGAAAATAAAAGCTGCATTAACTCCTAAAATACCTGTAATCTTATCCGTAAAGGCCCATCGACGTTCAAAATCGAACATGGCCTTGGTAAAACCATTCGTAGATCCTTTTATATCTTCAAATTCTTCATCTGCAAAGAGTACACCCAGGTCATGAATCAATGAACGGGCGACTCCAACTCTGATATAAGTACCTGTATTTGGGTAATATACCTTATCCATTTTGCTATATACATAATGGGCATCAATTTCCAAATTACTAAATAAATAGTTATCAATTAGGTTATCGTTAGTCTCTGTATTATTTTTTGGTGCCAGGGAACTATACTCATAACTGATCCCAATTCCTGCATAACTATTGAGGGAGTTTAAATTCTTATTAAACTGATTATCAAATTGAAAATAATTTGATTTCCACTGATCCAAAACTTCCCCTTTATAAAAGAATTTTTGCTCTAAAAACTCCCCTAATACTTCAGATCTCCACCACCAGGTCTTGTCTGAGCCAAATTGTTTTTGATATTGTACCCTGAACCTGGGTTGTTCCGCAATATCGAGAGTTACGAGTATTCGAGATGATTTACCAATGAGGTTACGACCCGTGTAATTAGCCATAAGGCCAACCCCCCTGTAACTATCAAAATGAAGAGATCCTTTTATGATGCTCATAGATCGTTCATGACCAGTAAGGTGCAACTCCTTCTTTCCGTCATTTACACTTCCATAAAAGGTGATCTGGTTAAAAAGAGTTGTACCCATCGCTCTGTCAATTCTATTTATAATCTCCTTGGATGAATATTTTTTACCGGTTTGCAGATTCGAACGTGCTTTAACCAGGTCCAAATTTGCCTCACTTATATCTTTGTAAATTATCGTATCAAGAATAATTTCATCTTTTACATCAGGAATGTCGTGCTCCCGCTGTTGGTAATTTTTTAGCTTAGCTGCTAATTCAGCCAAGGCATTTAACTGTAAATTGGTGGCGATCTTCCCTTCTTGATAAATATAAGGTGCCTTCGTAAAATCTCCTGTAGAGTATGTCAAATAAGGCATATGATCTATTAAAATATCGCAGTTGGCTCTATTGGAAGGATTTTTTAAATTACTGGTCAGCATCGTAGCCTGAACCAACTGTGCTGACATGCTCGTAAGCTTGTCTTTCTCTTGTAAACCTCCCCCAACGTCACTTCCAATAATGAAGTCATAACCCATTTTTTTCGCAACATCTACCGGGAAATTGTTCATGACGCCTCCATCAACCAAAAGGGTGTTATTATAGGGAACGGGTTCAAATATAGCCGGAATGGACATTGTTGCTCTCATTGCCAGCGCCAAAGAACCTTCATCAAGCAAGACTTCTTCCCCATGAATAATATCTGTTGTCATTGCCCTGTATGGAATAGGTAATTCATCAAAATCCTTAACGCTAACAACCGGATAGGTATGAGAAGAGATAAATTCCCGAAGCTTCTGATCTTTCAATAAACCAGAATTAACCTTTGGTTTCCCTTCAACAATATCGAAATCCACCAAATGTCTTTTGAACTCGCTCTTTTCTTCCATGCTTACATCATCCAGGGAAATATCACCTCCCAATAATTCAGACCAATTGACGGCTAAAGCGATCTCCTTTATACTATCCCCTGAATACCCAACGGCATAAAAACCGCCAACAACACCCCCCATGCTGGTTCCAATGACCAAATCAGGAACAATACCCAGAGAGTCAAGTGCCTGCAATAGAGGTATATGCGCTATGCCTTTGGCTCCGCCTCCACTCAAGACAAGGGCAACTTTTGGTTTTCCCTCTTGAGCGGATAGTTGCTGACTAAATATAAAGACCAATATTGTCAGGATAAAAAACTGGTGTTTTTTCATATAACTAAACAGATGAAATTAATTTCGAGCAAAAATAAAATATAAAATTAGATTCTTCAGGTAACCTTCATATAATTAAAACCCTTTGAAAGAATCCCTAAGGTCTTGTATAGGTATTTATGATCCGATCCATAAATTCATTGGTTTGATCTTTAATGATCATTCTATCCTGTTTTTCTTCAAACCAATGAACCGTATTTCTAATCCCATCCTTAAATCTGATCAAAGGATTGAATTCTGGCACAAACCTGCGAATCTTGCTGTTGTCAAAAATAGTACTTACCGCCTTGTCCCCAAGGAGACTTCCTCTAAGATGTTCATCAAATGTTCCCAGGTAATCGGATGGGATGTACACCATTGATGCTTTCTTCCCCGCAGCCATGGCTACAGCCTCATAGATTTGGTTCCAGGTCAGTAGCTCATCCGAGGTAATATGAAAACTTTGACCAATAGCCTGTTGGTGTCCAAACAGGCCTGTAAATCCAACAGCAAAATCACTGGCATGAGTGATTGTCCAAAGAGAAGAACCGTCTCCGTGGATGATAATTTTTTTTCCTTTCTTGATCCTGTCAATAATCGTATATTCATTCCATCCCCCAATAGGAACCGGAATCACCGTATCATAGGTAAGTGAAGGCCTGACAATGGTAATCTGAAAACCATTATGCCTGTAAAGGGACATTAATTTGTCCTCGCAGGCAATTTTCTGACGGGAATATTCCCAGAAAGGATTGTATAAAGGGGTCGATTCTGTAATGACAGGATGTGAAAGCGGTTTTTGATAGCATGAAGCTGAACTGATAAATATATATTGATCTGTTTTGTCTTTAAAAAATTCATAATCTCTCTCAATATCCTTTGGAGTAAATGCCACCCAGTTCACCACCACATCAAAATAATGATCATTCAGCAATGTCTGTACTTTAGCTGTATCATGAATGTCAGCTCTTAAAATACGGGCTCCATCAAGAATATTAGGAGAATTACCACGGGTTAACAGATATAGATCCCATCCTTTCTCAATGGCCATTTTGCTGCTTGCCGTAGATATGTTTCCAGTACCGCCGATAAATAGAATTTTCATAATGTTGCTCTATTAAAAGATTCGTTTTAAGGCTAAAAGCAAGCTCAAAAACTTACTTCTCATTTAAGATTCTTTCCCTTCTATAGTTATCTTTTTCCTTGATCAGTATATCGATTACTTCCATCAGCCTTCCCTCAACATAAAGATCTATGATCTTCTTCTTTTGACAATAACGAATAAATGGTTCAATATGAATTTTTGGAATAGCCATTTGCTGCACAAAAACATCATCCCCTAACTCTTTCCTCATGTTGGCAGGTGCCTGTCTCTTTTTATCAACAAGATTCTCCTCTTCCTTCTTCTCCTTCCTTTTTTTCTTGCCAATCATAGATACCAAATTCACCAAATTCGCGGAAGGAACGACATAATTACTACTTGTCGGATCATTGTATCCCTGATTTGAAAAATCCACCGCTTGGTCACCTACAAGGGGCAATGAATCCCTCATCCTTTTTGTATCGATATAAAAAAGCCCATCCAAATCATGCCCTTTTAATTCAATTTCACTTAATTCCTCTATTTTAGGCTTTAACTCAATTTTCAGGATTCTTTCTTCAACTGTTTTCTTATCGACGATCAACCCAAGGGTATGAAATTGTATGCCTGAAAATATCAGGGTATCATTAACCGAAACAGTTATACGAAACTTTCCATTTAGATTGCTAATGGTTCCCTGCCTGGTACTTAAATTAAGAACATGAATATCCTGCAGCTGAACCGAATCGCTCTCGACAAAACCGTCTATTAAAACGGCTTCCTGAGCTGAAAGACGAAAAAAACCGAACAGCAGCATTAAAAAGATAACTATTTGTAAATGCCTAATCAAAATAAAAGGGTATACCAGTGTGCTTGTTTCAAAAAAAAGAGGTTCGCACTTGATGAATTTATAACAATAATACCAAAATACTTCGACATTCTAAATCAGCCCATCATTTAATTAACAGAAATTTATATGGGCCAGCACAGGAATTTCGCTCTGCCTCAAATCTGTAATTGAAAATTCCAATAGGTAACTATCATACCGTGCGCTAACGGATACTAGAGAAACGACGTTTCATTTTTATATAATTTCGGGTATGAAAAAATTTTATGGATACCTGCATTACTACTGGGTTTAACTATGTTAAAAAATATCCTTTATCAAAAAAAATTAGTATATTTATTTGATTGCTAAATGTTTACGACATATTAGTAACAATCTGAAATATATGAAATCCATCATTTGTTTTTTATGCTGCTGTACCACATGGTTTTCAGGGTATTCACAACATGTTGATAAAAATGGGAATTCCCACAAGGTTTCCCCATTATTCAAAGGTGAACAACTTTTGAAAATACAACTTGTTTATTCCAAGGAGCATATACTTACATATGCCAATGATTCTACTTATATCACATCAAGCCTCAGTTACGAAAAAAAAGACGGCACCATAGAATCAATTGAAACCGAAATCAAGGCACGAGGCAATTACAGAAGGTCTAATTGTTATTATTTGCCATTATGGCTTAAAATAAATGAAACAGCTTCTCAGGGGACAATTTTTCACGAGGACAAAAAATTAAAAATTGTTTTGCCCTGTTTGAATTCTTCAAAATCAAATGATGATGTTCTCAAGGAGTTCCTTGCCTATAAAATTTATGAATTGATCTCCCCTTATCATTTTGAAACAAAACTTCTTTCCATTGAACTGGAGGAAGAAAAAAAAGGCAAAAGTATCGACCATAACCTGATCGGTTTTTTCATTCAGGATGATAAAAAAACGGCTTCAATGAACCACGGCAGATTAATAAAAAGGCATATTCATCCAAACAATCAGGATCCCGAGAGCAGTGCCCGTAATGCAATGTTTCAGTATATGATTGGAAATACAGACTATTCAATAGCTTATCAGCATAATGAAAAGCTTTTTTATATCGATGATAAGATTGTGCCCATACCCTATGACTTTGACATGTCTGGCCTGGTCAATGCCAGTTATGCGGTAGTTTCAGCCATAAACAACAAACCTTTGCCTATTGCTAAAGTTACAGACAGGTTGTACCGGGGTTTTGACAGAGACGACGAAATACTGGAACAGGTTAGACATGATTTCCTGTCGTATGAGGATGATATCTATGTCTTAATGGATCAATATAAAGGTTATTTCAAGTATCAGAAAGAATTTACGGAATGCAAAAGTTATATTCAGAGTTTCTATAAAATCATCAAAGACGACAAAAAATTCGAAAACAGGATTTTAAAAAAAGAAAGAACAAAACTGGATTAGAGATAAAAAGACCTGATTTCCCTCAAATAAAAGGGCTCCTTAAAGAACTGTTCTCAATACTTCCCACACATTTTCAGCCACTATATACTGGCCTTCAGCTGTCGGGTGAATGCCATCCTGTTGATTTAAATCTGGCATTCCTGCAACGTCTTTTAATAAAAAAGGAATCAATTCTATTCCGTTTTTTTCTGCAAGATCCGGAAAGATCATTTTAAATTCATTTGTATAATCTTGTCCCATATTAGGCGGGATCTGCATTCCTGCCAGTAAAATCTTTACATCCGGGTTATGACTTTTAACCATATCGATCATCTCCTGCAGGTTATTCCTTGTTTCACTAAGGGGAATCCCCCTAAGTCCGTCGTTGGCACCAAGCTCCAAAACAAAAATATCTACTTTCTGTTTCAGCACCCAGGACAACCTGTTCTTTCCACTTGATGTTGTTTCACCGCTCAACCCGGCATTGATCACATTATATCCACCTGACAGGCTATCCAGTTTCTTTTGAATCAGCGCCGGAAATGCCTCTTGTACTTCAAGACCCATCCCTGCCGTTAAGCTATTTCCAAAAAACAAGATATTCTTTTGATCAGTTATTACTTCCTGGCTCTTGTTGGCCTCAGGTGCTGCCTGATTGCTATCGTTTTTCTTTGCATCACCTCCTCCACAGGATAATAACATGAAACATAAGGACAAATAACAAAACTTTAACATATCACTCATAAGTACTCAAATTTAAGTTTACTCATTTTCCTTATCTTTCTCGATCTTAAAAAAAGCAGCAATTGAGCATGACAAATATATTAAATGTAGAGAACCTGGAGAAGACATATAAAAGCGGCGAAAAGGAATTAAAAGTTCTCGACAGCATTTCCTTTAACATAGAAGCCGGGGAGACCTTTGCCATTGTTGGGCCTTCAGGCAGTGGAAAAACAACTTTACTGGGCCTTTGTGCCGGACTGGACCAATCTGATACAGGCGATATAGAACTTTGCGGAACAAAAATAAATTCTTTAAATGAAGACGAACGGGCTTTGTTGAGGAACAAGCACGTTGGGTTTATTTTTCAGGATTTTCAATTACTGCCTACACTCACGGCACTAGAAAACGTTACAGTTCCTCTTGAATTACAAGGAGCGAAAAAACCTGAAACAATTGCCAAGGACCTTTTGGAAAAAGTAGGTCTTGCAGATCGATATGATCATTATCCCTCTCAATTATCTGGCGGTGAACAACAAAGAGTGGCCCTGGCGCGGGCTTTTTCAAATAATCCCAGTATTCTGTTTGCCGATGAACCGACCGGGAATCTTGATGCCGAAACAAGTGAAAAAGTGGTGCAGCTTTTGTTTGACCTGAATAAAGAAGCCGGTACAACGCTTGTTATTGTAACCCATGACATGGACCTGGCCAAAATGACCCAGCGCATTCTTAGATTACAACGTGGAAAAATAATCCCTGAGACAAGTATATTATAAAATGGGGAATCGATCAACATCCAACGCAAGCACACAATGGCTCTTCAAAATGGCCTGGAGAGATGCCAAGGCAAGTTATAAAAGGCTGTCTCTTTTTATGGCTTCAATCGTTCTGGGCATAGGGGCAGTAGTCTCCATTCAATCATTTAGTGAAAATCTAAAAACAAACATAGAGCTGCAGTCAAAATCGCTGATGGGAGCCGATTACATCATTGACAGCCGCCATCAAGCCAACGAAAAGGTTCAGCGAATTATTGATTCGCTCGGCGGAGCCGATGCCAGGGAAATCAATTTTGCCTCTATGGGACTGTTTCCAAAGAACGGTGGCACCAAACTGATTCAGGTGAAAGGACTTGAAGGTGATTTTCCCTTTTATGGCGATTTCGAAACTACGCCAGCAACTGCTGCAGATACTTTTCAGGAAAAGGGAGCTGCCCTTGTAGATGCAACTTTAATGCTGCAATTTAAAATTGAACCTGGTGATAGCATCAAAATTGGCAATGTCACGCTGCCTATCAGCGGATCCCTGGAGGCAGCTCCGGGTACTGGCGGTTTTTCAAGCGGAATTGCGCCAACGGTCTATATTCCTTATCGGTTTATAGAAAGTACCGGTTTGATTCAAACCGGCAGCAGGCTCGAATACCAATACTATTTTATCGCAGCTCCAAATACCGATCTGGTGGCCCTAAACAAAAAGCTTGATCCCATTCTTGACGCTGAAGAGGCTGATATGGATACCCATTTGGATTCGAGCCAGCAGCTGGGCCGGCGGTACGAGAATTTTGGAACATTTCTTAACCTGGTTGCTTTTATAGCGCTGCTTCTGGGCTGTGTGGGTATTGCCAGTTCGGTTCATATTTATGTGAAAGAAAAATTGCGTACGGTGGCTGTGCTCAAATGTATAGGCGCAACCAGAAAACAAAGCTTTTTGATCTACTTGATCCAGATCATTGGAATGGGATTTTTAGGAGGATTAGCAGGTGCTGCCTTAGGAATAATCTTACAGGAATTATTTCCTTATTTATTGCGTGACATGCTTCCTTTTGACATCGAAACCACGATACATCCGACTTCTGTGCTTCTCGGTATTGTTTTAGGGATATTTATGTCAGTGATGTTTGCATTGATTCCTTTATTGAGCACCTGGTACGTTTCCCCTTTAAGGGTACTACGCATCGATGAAACTAAAAATGAAAAATCTCGAAAAGCCAATTTTATTGTTGCCGGAATGGTATTGTTATTTTTATATCTTTTCTCCTTCTGGTTGCTCAATAACTGGAAATATGCCTTATTCTTTATGATCGGTATTCTTGTAACATTTTTAATACTTATGGGAATTACCACCTTGTTCATGAAAGGTATAAAGAAATTCTTTCCAAGTTCCTGGGGCTTTATAAGCAGGCAAAGCTTATTGAATTTGTTCAGGCCACAAAATCAGACCATGACATTGATCCTCGCCATTGGAGTTGGCACTTTTTTGATCAGTACCCTGTATTTTACAAAAGACATGCTTCTGGCTAAATTATCCTTTGAAAGCAGCGATAATACACCTAATATCATCCTGATGGATGTGCAGAATGATCAAAAAGAAGATGTGGCCAATACCTTGGATAAGGTCATCGACAATATTCCAATTGTAACGATGAGAGTGCATAGTATTAAGGGAAGGTTAGCGAATGACATCAGAAAAGATACGAACAGCACCATAAATCAATGGGTCCTTAACCATGAATTCAGGGTTACCTATCGAGATTCCCTGGTTGCTTCAGAAGAGTTAACAAGTGGAACCTGGGTTGCGGAAGAAAGCTATGACGGGTCACAGGCAGTATCCATATCTGTCGCAGAAAATATTTCCAGAGATGCGCATGTTCAGGTTGGGGATACGATGACCTTTAACGTTCAAGGCGTTTTAATGAAAACGAAAATTGCCAGTATCAGAACGGTGGACTGGGGAAGAATGCAGCTTAATTTTAATATAGTTTTCCCTAAAGGGGTACTCGAGAATGCCCCTCAATTTAATGTATTGTCAACCCATGCCCCGGATGAAAAATCATCGGCCAAATTGCAAAGTGAATTAATTCAAAAATATCCTAATATTTCTATCATTGATTTCAGGCAGATCTTGGTGCTGATAGAAAAAGTACTTAACAAAATATCCTGGGTCATCAATTTTATGGCCATTTTCAGCATTTTTACGGGAATCATAGTGCTTATTGGCGCAGTTCGCACCAGTAAGTTCCAACGAATCAAGGAAAATGTTTTACTGAGAACCTTAGGAGGCACTAGTAAACAGATCTTAAAGATCACTGCGCTTGAATATTTATATTTGGGTGTTTTAGGGAGTTTAAGCGGAATTATTTTATCACTGGTAAGCGCCCAAATCCTTGCTTATTTTGTATTTGACCTGGCATTTGTTCCTTCGGGTTTTCCATTCTTTGTTTTGTTCCCCGGGATCACATTACTGGTCTTGTTCATTGGATTATTGAATAGCAGAAGCGTGTTAAACAGCCCTCCTTTACAAGTTTTGAGAAAAGAAAATGCAGGCTAAAATTTAATAATTAACCTTATCGTGAATCATCTAAAATCCATATTGTCGCTGCTGTTATTTCTTTCCGGCAGTGTCATTGTAGCCCAGTCTGACGATGCCGGCGAACCGATTTCCCTGGAAAACAAAAACATCCTTGTTGTTTGGGGAGGTTGGGACGGTCACCAGCCCCATATTTTCGCAAAGAAAGTATCTGAATGGGCAAGCTCGAAAGGCGCTAATGTCATTGTCTCAGATTCATTGGGTGTTTACAGCAATTCCGAATTGATGAAAAAGCAAGATCTTATTATACAGTATTGGACCATGGGTACCATCACAGAGAAACAAAGCAAAGGGCTCATTGAAGCAGTAAAAAGCGGAACCGGCCTGGTGGGTTGTCATGGGGGAATTGGCGATTCTTTCAGGAACAATACTGATTACCA
>JBFFLO010000043.1:0-11372 GCA_041554895.1 Lutimonas sp.
CGGAGACTCCCACTTATATAAAGGTGTAAACTGAGATTGGGCTCCTTCCACAACTTTTTTCACTGCGGTAGCCAATTCTTTGGTTCCTTCCCCTCCTT
This sequence comes from Lutimonas sp., assembly GCA_041554895.1. Lineage (GTDB taxonomy): Bacteria > Bacteroidota > Bacteroidia > Flavobacteriales > Flavobacteriaceae > Lutimonas. Next base: position 99 of record JBFFLO010000043.1, read on the forward strand.
TGGCCCAACCATGTGAAACCACGGCTTCCACATCTAATTCCCGACATGCCTTGATCACCAAATTGACTTCCTCCTCAGTGTCATTCGTAAAGGAATTAATAGCCACCACCGGCTGGATATTAAACTTTCTAATGTTTTCAATGTGCTTTTCAAGGTTGGCCATGCCTTTCACAACCAATGCAGGATTGGGTTCGTTAATAGCATCCTTGTTTGCGCCCCCATGATGCCTTAATGCCCGAATGGTTGCTACTAAAACAACTGCTTTTGGACTCAAACCTGATGCCACACATTTTATGTTCAGGAATTTTTCAGCGCCAAGATCTGCTCCAAAACCGGCCTCAGTCACTACATAATTCGACAGTGACAAGCCCATTTTTGTTGCCAAAATGCTATTGGTACCCTGAGCTATATTGGCAAATGGCCCTCCATGGATAATGGCAGGGTTTTTTTCAAGTGTTTGGACCAAATTTGGCTTGATCGCATCTTTTAATAAAATAGTCATGGCATTTTCGGCCTTTAGGTCTCTGGCAAATAAAGGTTTTTTATCATAAGTGAAACCTATGAATATGTCTCCAAGCCTTTTCTTAAGATCATCAAATCCTGAAGTCATACAAAGAATTGCCATTACTTCAGAAGCAGGCGTAATATTAAAGCCATCTTCCCTGGGAACACCATTGGCTGTTCCTCCCAGGCCAATTGTAATGTTTCTCAATGACCTGTCATTCATATCAATCACCCTTTTCCAAAAAATTGTCCTGGGATCAAGATTTAAATTATCTGCTGCCTGTAAATTGTTGTCTATTAACGCAGACAGTAAATTGTTTGCTTTCTCCACGGCATTGAAATCGCCTGTAAAGTGCAGATTTATGTCTTCCATAGGAACCACCTGCGAATAACCGCCTCCCGCAGCGCCCCCCTTGATACCAAAAACCGGGCCCAACGAAGGTTCCCTGAGAACCACTGTTGCCTGTTCCCCAATTTTATTAAGCCCCTCAGTAAGTCCTATAGATACGGTAGTTTTACCCTCTCCTGCCGGAGTTGGAGTAATAGCTGTCACCAAAATGAGGTTATTTTCTGCTACCTTTTTTTCATCGATAAGGCTAAGAGGAAGTTTGGCTTTGTATTTTCCATACAACTCAAGATCATCTTCATTAATTTTAAGTTTTGAAGCAATTTCCTTGATATGAATTAGGGTTGTGTTTTGTGCTATATCAATGTCTGTTTTGTATTCCATTTTTCAGTATAATTTGCGTGGCTAAAATAGTAAAAAAACTGTCTAAAGCTAAAGGCGGAATCGCCCCAAAATTTAGGACATATTTCTTTCAAAGCTAAATCTTTTGAGTATATTTGCCCGATTATATCAAAAATAAGATTTTAAAATAAGATAGGAATGCAAAACAAGGGACTTATTAGATTATTTGCTATCATTTTGAGTGTGGTATGTCTGTACCAGCTATCATTCACGTGGTTTGCAAAAAATGTGGAGAAAGATGCTGTTATCTATGCAGAAACCAAGGCAGACGCCTCAGATACTGAAGCGTTGGGCGTTATGGAAAAGGAATATTTGGATTCCATTGGTAACACCCCGGTGGTGAATCTGGGTTTCACAGAATTTACTTACAACGAAGTTAAAGAAAAAGAGATCAACCTTGGACTTGACCTTAAAGGGGGTATCAATGCGATATTAGAAGTATCTGTCAGAGATATCTTATTCGGTTTATCTGCTGAATCTAAAAATCCTGTTTTCAACGAGGCACTTATTAACGCTTCACAAGCACAAAAAGACAGCGATAAAGATTATTTGCAATTATTCTACGAGGCTTTTGCCACGGCCAGTAATGGTTCAGTTAAATTGAGTGATCCAACTATCTTTGGGAATAAATCCCTGAAAGATAAGATCAACTTCAAAATGAGTGACGAAGAAGTTAAACCTATCTTGGAAGAAGAGGTAAAAGGTTCCATAAATACAGCTTTTGAAGTACTTAGGAGCAGAATAGACCGCTTTGGGGTAACTCAGCCTAATATCCAAAGAATTGGAGAATCTGGACGAATCCTTATTGAATTGCCAGGTGCCAGGGATATTGACCGGGTCAGAAAGCTTTTACAAAGCACCGCTGAATTACAATTCTGGGAAGTTTATACAAATCAGGACCTGACCCAATTCTTTTTGTCAGCCAACACCACTCTTGCAGAAATTTTAAAAGTTGAGGAAGGAGCCGTTGAACTTGACTCAGCCCAGGTAAAGGATGATGAAATTGATGACCTTTTAGGAGAGGTAAAAGATTCTATAGATTTCGAAACGACCAATCCTTTGTTTAGCAAATTATTTGTTCGTTTCCCGCAGACTCAAAACGATATCAGCTCTATTATTGCCACAGCGAGTGTTAAGGATACCGCTGTGATCAATGAATATCTTGCCATGAAAGAGGTAAGAACTCTTTTACCCACTGATCTTAAATACACCAAATTTGCGTGGGACGTAAAGGCAACTAATGACTTTATCAACCTTTATGCTTTAAAATCAAATCGAAATGACGAAGCTCCAATTCAAGGAGATGTTATCTCGGATGCTTCTCAGGTATTTGACCAGTTAGGTGCCAACCCTGAGGTAAGCATGACAATGAACAGCAAAGGGACAAAACAATGGGCAAAAATGACCTCCGCTAATGTTGGGAAGTTTGTTGCTGTTGTTCTCGATGACTATGTATATTCAGCACCCCGTGTAAATGATGCCATTACTACAGGTAGAACATCTATTTCGGGACAATTTACCATTGATGAGGCCCAGGATTTGGCCAATGCACTGAAATCAGGTAAACTTCCTGCTGCTGCCAGAATAATTCAATCAGATGTAGTTGGACCATCTTTAGGACAGGAAGCCATTGATAGCGGTACGTATTCATTTATTATCGCTTTGGTCATCGTATTGTTCTGGATGCTATTTTACTATGGTAAAGCCGGTATTTTCTCTGACATTGCCCTGGCACTAAACATTCTTTTCATATTTGGTGTACTCGCTTCTTTTGGTGCGGTTTTAACACTTCCTGGTATTGCCGGTATTGTTTTGACCATTGGTATGTCTGTTGATGCCAACGTACTGATTTATGAAAGAATCAAAGAAGAATTGAATAAAGGAAAAGGCTTGAAAGAAGCCATCAATGATGGTTTTGGGGGAGCGCTATCATCAATCCTCGATGCCAACGTGACTACCCTGCTTACAGGTATCATTCTGTATGTATTTGGGACGGGGCCTGTTAAAGGATTTGCCACTACCTTGATGATTGGTATTGTGACTTCTTTGTTCTCAGCAATTTTTATTACCAGACTATTGATAGAATGGTATGTAAACAAAGACCGTCAACTTACTTTCAATACGAACATCACCAAGAACTGGTTTAAAAATATTGATATTGACTTCTTGAAAAAAAGAAAAATGTCATATATAATCTCGGGAATCGTATTAGTTATTGGTTTAGGATCTTTATTTACAAACGGTTTGAACTACGGGGTTGACTTTAAAGGAGGTAGGACTTATACAGTAAGGTTTGCTGAAAACGTAAGTGCTCCTGAAATTGCCAATACGCTAAAAGATGCCTTTGAAAGTTCTCCTGAAGTAAAAACTTTCGGTTCGCCAAATCAATTAAAAATAACAACAAAGTTTAAAATTGATGATAATGCCGTAAGTGTTGATGACGAGATTCAGACCCTTTTATATGAAGGTGTCAAGAGCCATTTGCCAGAAGGGATTACTTATGATGAATTCAAAGGAGCTGATAATGACTTAAATGTTGGGATCATGCAATCGATCAAAGTAGGGCCAACTATTGCCGATGATATCAAGCAATCTGCATTTTGGGCCATTATAGGTTCATTGATCGTGGTATTCCTTTATATTTTGATCAGGTTCAGAAAATGGCAATTCAGTTTAGGTGCAGTGGTTGCTGTATTCCATGATGTATTGATCGTATTGTCGATCTTCTCATTATTCTACAAGGTGTTACCATTTGATATGGAAATCGGACAGTCCTTTATCGCAGCTATCTTAACAGTGGTAGGGTACTCACTAAATGATACAGTGGTTATCTTTGACAGGATCCGTGAGTTCAGCAATAAACATCCAATGTGGAAATATTCAAGAACGGTAAATACGGCACTGAGCAGTACTTTAGGAAGAACGGTTAACACCTCGTTGACTACCCTAATCGTATTACTTGCCATCTTTATTTTCGGCGGTGACTCCATCAAAGGGTTTATGTTTGCCTTGATCATCGGTGTTATTGTAGGTACCTATTCGTCTTTATTTATTGCATCGCCGATTATGTACGATACAACGGAAAAATTGGATAAAAAGAATAAGAGCTAAAACCCGATCCTCAATTTCAGGATTGAACTTATATAAAAACCTTTTAGGAGATATTTCCTAAAAGGTTTTTAGTTTTTGCCTATTTTTGCATTTTCTTTCAAATTCATGGTGTTCAAGCATCATATGATTTGATTATAATCAGTTAATAAACAATGGAAAGTATTCAAATTCACGACAAACATTTTGTTCCATTTATCAACAAGGTCAAGATCAACCGGTACGTAGAATTCCTTGCAAATCAGATCGCTGAGGATATTGGTCCGGATGAGGTTCCCATCTTTATAGGCATCCTGAATGGTTCGTTTATGTTCGCAGCTGATTTTATTAGAAATTACCCTCATGAATGTCATATCACCTTTGTGAAAATGGCCTCTTATGAAGGCGTCAATTCAACTGGGAGCATTAAGCACCTTGTGGGTATAAACGAGGACCTTACAGGAAAAACGGTGGTCATACTGGAAGACATTATCGATACGGGCAATACCCTTGCTGAAATTTATGAGATCTTTCGAGACAAGCAGGTCAAAAAACTTTTGATCGCCACCCTGTTTTTTAAGCCCGATGTGTTCAGGAAAGAACTGCCCATAGATTATATTGGCAAATCCATTGAAGATAAATTCATTGTGGGTTACGGACTGGATTATGACGGACTGGGAAGAAATCTTCCTGACATCTACCAATTGAAGTTATAAATTACAAAAAAGAAATACAGCTATAATTTATTTGACATGAAAAATATAGTATTATTCGGACCTCCGGGAGCAGGAAAAGGCACTCAGGCCGATTTATTAAAAAATAAGTACAATTTAATCCACATTTCTACCGGTGACGTTTTTAGGTTTAACATTCAAAACAAAACTGAATTAGGTATGCTGGCGAAATCCTATATGGATAATGGGGATCTGGTCCCTGATCAAGTTACCATAGACATGTTGAAAGCAGAAGTAAACAAGCATCCTGATGCCAACGGTTTTATCTTCGATGGATTTCCAAGAACAGAATCACAAGCAGAATCGCTTGATGCGTTCCTCAAGGAAAAAAACACAAGCATCAGCGGGATGTTGGCACTTGAAGTTCCTGAGGACATGCTTGTGGAACGATTATTGAACAGGGGTAAAACCAGTGGGCGATCTGACGATCAGGACGAAAGTAAGATCAGGAATCGTTTCAATGAATACGAGTCGAAAACTGCTATATTAAAAGACTATTATCAAAAACAAAATAAATATTTTGGAATTGATGGTGTAGGCTCTATAAATGACATCACTTCCAAGCTGGAAGAAGTGATAGATGCCTTGTAACGGATAAACCGTAACTAAAATTTAATCTCTTTATCAACTGTTATGACAGAAGGAAATTTTGTTGATTATATTAAGATCTTTGCCGCTTCCGGAAAAGGGGGTAAAGGCTCCGTGCATTTGCACAGGGAAAAATACATCACAAAAGGAGGCCCTGACGGTGGAGACGGAGGTCGTGGAGGACATGTGATCCTTCGTGGTGACAAGAATATGTGGACCCTGTTCCATCTTAAATTCAAAAAACATTTTAAGGCTGAACACGGAGGTGCCGGAAGCAAGAACAGAAGTACAGGAAAAGACGGTGAAGACATCTATGTAAACGTGCCTCTTGGCACTATTGTTAAGGATAATGAAACACAGGAAGTACTTTTTGAGATCACAGATGATGGACAAGAAATAGTTCTTGCCGAAGGAGGAATGGGAGGTCGTGGAAACTGGCACTTCAGATCGTCAACCAATCAGACGCCCAGATATGCCCAACCTGGTGTTGAAGGTTCGGAAGGATGGTATCAGCTCGAGTTAAAACTCCTTGCCGATGTCGGTCTCGTCGGTTTTCCAAATGCAGGAAAGTCTACGTTACTATCGGTAATCACTTCGGCAAAACCAAAAATAGCCGATTATGAATTCACCACCTTAAAACCCAATTTAGGAATTGTGGAATACCGTGATTTTAAAAGTTTTGTCATGGCGGATATTCCCGGTATCATTGAAGGTGCCGCAGAAGGAAAAGGATTGGGGCATCGCTTTCTAAGACATATTGAAAGAAACTCAAGTTTGCTCTTTATGATTCCTGCTGATAGTAGCAATATCCAAAAGGAATATGACATTCTGCTCAATGAACTTAAGATGCATAACCCTGAATTGCTCGACAAGGACAGGTTACTTGCGATCTCAAAATCTGATATGCTGGATGAAGAATTAAAATCAGAGTTAATTCCGGAGATCCCGAAAGATCTTCCGCACATATTTATTTCGTCACTTGATCAAACCGGAATAACAGAATTAAAAGACAAGTTGTGGGAAATGCTGAATCAAAACATTGATTAAGGCACAAGATATCAATAGCGTCAAAAACCTATCCGCATTCCTTTGTTAAAGGCATCATTGTTTTCACTATTTGCCGGCTCGGCTATTCTTGGATTTCAAACAAACCAGAGAGTAAGGATTCTATATTATAAAACAGTAAAATAACAAGTATTAAAATAACTAGAAGAATAATCGCCCTGATATAATTTGGCCGCTTACGCTTGACGAATTTGGCTTCAGTCATAACATCAGTTTTTTATTGTCCCTCTAAGTTAATATTTTTATAACCTTGAAGCAAATAAATATAGCCATATTCTACTGTTTTACCTGATCGTTGTACAGGAAATTCCTTTAATAAAGTCATCTCACTAAAATAGGAGTTCATGACTTTAGCGGGGTCTTTGAAGTTTCTGCTATAGGTCATATAGATACCGTCCTGGCCAGTCATTAAAGGCTGCATGTATTGATTGATCCAATAGTACTTATGCATGTCGTTCATGTCTCCAAGAACGAAAAGTCCTTTCCCCATCGGGCGGGCCACATAATAGAATACATGAGACCCAGGATACCACTTGTTGGAAATAAGTGGCAGTTGAACCAATTCAGGACGCTGGGCTTCCAAAGCGCTTAATTCATTTTTAAACTGATCCCATCCAAACATATCTAAGGTAGGATCATTTTTCCCCAATTTTGTTTTTTCCTGAACGGCTCCGGTTGCGTCAATGCCCCAACCTTTATTCACCACTCCTATTCCCACTAAAACAATAGAAAAGATCAATACCAGGGTCAAAGTCAATACCGGTGTTTTATGTCGCTCCGAAAGATGAGCAGCGGCTAAAACAGCCAGAGAAAGAAAGGCTACCCCCGACCAATGAGGAAGGGTATCTCTGTAAAGGGAAAAGAAGAGGGTCGTTAAAATAAGGGGTATACTTATAAAAAGCAACAACCGAAAATATGGAGGGTCTATGTACTGCTTCTTTTTGAAAGCGAAAAGCGCGATTAAAATTACAATATAGTTATAGGGGTTGTTATAGGCGATCTGACCTACGGCCTCCCTTAAAAAAGAATCCAGATTAAAATCAAGGCTAAAAAGGGTTACACGCTCTGAGTGATAGCTCATTCCGCTAAAACTATGCAGGTAATTCCAATAAACAATGATAAAAACAATAAGACTGGTAAAACACAGGTTCACATATAGAACCGGGTTTTTAAGCTGATCTCTTTTATAGAGCAGCCAAAATAAGCCATAGCCGAAAAGCAAATATACTGACTGGTATTTGGCATAAACCCCAAGAGAGACACTGATCAGGGAAAGGCTAAGAAATAAATTTATTTTTCGCCTTTCTGTAGCTTTTTGGTATTTGATAAAAAACAAGAGCGAGGTCATCCAAAACAAAACCATTGGTCCGTCTGGCATGATAAAAAGCCCACTGATGATAAACCCGTAAATACTTGTGTTAAACAGCACAGCAGCTATAAGTCCTGTTCTTTCATCCTTAACCTCCTTACCTATAAGGTACATCAATAAAGTACTGAGGGTTCCCGAGATAATAAAACCTAGTCGCAAGGCCAATTCAGATTCAAAAAGCAGATTGAGGGTAAAAAGTTGCTCAAAAAAGCCAACCATGGGCGGATGGTCAAAATGGCTCCAGTCCGGATACCTTGCATAGGTCCAGTAATATACTTCATCATTGCCCAACTGAATACTGTTGCCAACAACCAACCTGATTATAGTGGAAATGAGGATAAGAACACCCAGTTTTTGCTTATTGCTCATGTTTCGGGCCAAATAATTGTAATACATTTTTATCGATCCAAGTTGCCTTTTTGAATATACCAACATTGTCTACAAGGGAACAACTAAATACCGCTATCAAACTCCCTATGATGGCACCCCAGAAAATATCTCCCAAAAAATGCTGGGATAAGTAGACCCTGGAATAGCCTGCGATAATAGCGATTATAACAAAGAGGAACTTATAATAATTATTTTTTACAACAAGCACCAAGATCATGAAAATAGCAAAAGCAGTAATAGTATGCCCCGATGGAAAACTATTCCAGGCGTGCATTTTTACGCCCTCCACCAAATGTAGCATCTCATGATTTTCAAAATATTTTGTCGGCCTTGGCATTCCGTTAAAAAGCAGTTGTTTGGCAATAAAAACGAAGACCATCGTCAAAAGGGCTGCGAAAAGTTCATACAACGCCCATCTAAATCTTACAAAAGCCAAAATAATAATGACCATTGCAAATAATGCCCCATCCCCGAGATGGGTCATATATTTAAAAAAAGTGTCAAAAACAGGGGAGTTCCATTGGTTTACCATTAAATGTGAAGGTCCTTTCCCATAACGGATCATTAAAAACAGTATCCCAAAAAGAAAGGGGACGAATACAAACAAAATGCTTTTTTCTCTAATGAGCTGATTTAAATACTTCAATTTTCTATCAATTTATAACTATACTGCGATTCATTTAATCTGTTGTGCTTGGTTATTTTATTCCTCTAAGCATTTCCCTTTTACCAGGAGGACCCGGCAATCTCTCTACCTTAAATCCGACAGCCATCATAGCTCTTCTAACACTGCCTTTTGCTGCATAGGTCACTATGATACCCTTATTGTTCAAAGCTTCATACATCTTCTTAAAAATAGTCTCAGTCCATAACTCAGGCTGAACCCTTGCTCCAAATGCATCAAAATAGATCAAGTCAGCTACCCCCTTCTCCTGAAAATCCTCAAACATGATCTCTTTTTTAGTCAAATTGAACTGCGGGCCGATCTTTACTGTCAGCTCCCAATCAGAGTTTTGAATACCTTGGTAAACCACAGACTCATGTTCGGCCTGTAGTTGCTTTAAATGGTTCAACTCAAAGATCAGTTTACGCTCCAAAGGATAACCTTCTAAACCTGTATAATCAATTGTTAAATCCCTTTTTTTGGCTTCAAGGTAGGTGATCATACAGTTCAGGCCGGTACCGAAACCCATTTCAAGGATGCCCAGCGCACTTCCATCTTTAAAAAGATCTAATCCGCTCCTTATAAACACATGATAGGCCTCCTGAATGGCACCGTGCTTCGAATGATAATTCTCATCCCATTCTGGCAAATAGACACTCGATGAGCCGTCTGAAGTTTGTATGATTCTTCTTTCCATTTTTTTGAAATCAAAGCAAAGGTAAAGAATTAAAATGCTATGAATCACCTGTCCATTTGGAATTAACCTGAAGACAACTCTTTACTGGTTAAAATGAGTTTTGATATCATAAAGAACGGGTTCATTATAAAGCGGCCATTAATGCATAAAAAAAAGGCATTTATCCATTTTTTGAACGATAATAATTACTTTTGTCAAAAATACCAGTGTCATGAGTTTAGAAGTAAGTCATAAGATCACCATAGAGAAGGCAAAGAATTCAAAAATCGGTCAGGTAGATTTTAATAACCTGCCTTTTGGACAGGTTTATACCGATCATATGCTCGTTTGTGATTTTGAAAATGGGAAATGGAGTAGCCCCAAAATAGTCCCTTATCAGCATATAAGTCTCGATCCGTCTGCAAAGATATTTCATTACGGACAATCGATATTTGAAGGAATGAAAGCCTATAAGGATGAGCAGGATGCTATCTGGCTGTTCAGGCCTCTAGACAATCAGAAAAGGTTAAATATTTCAGCCAAAAGGCTCGCAATGCCGGAACTTCCCGAAGCTTACTTTATGGAAGGGCTTGAGGCGCTTTTATTACTGGAAAAAGACTGGATTCCAACAGCAAAAAACAGTTCCTTGTATATCAGACCGTTTATGTTTGCTTCAGGGAACGGATTTCATGCGTCACCTTCGGACAAATATAAATTTATCATTGCCTTTTCACCTTCAGGGCCTTATTTCGGAGGTAAATTGAAGGTTTTGATCGAGCAACAATATTCAAGATCTGCCAACGGAGGCGTAGGCTTCGCCAAAGCAGGCGGAAACTATGCAGGCCAGTTCTATCCTACAAATCTTGCTATTCAAAAAGGTTATCAGCAAGTCATCTGGACAGATGACACAACGCATGAAAACATTGAGGAGGCAGGGGCCATGAATATATTTATCCGTATCAATGAGACACTCGTCACGGCACCGACCAGTGACAGAATACTGGATGGTATTACAAGAAAAAGTATTATTGAATTGGCAAAGGACCAGGGTATCCCGGTTGAAGTAAGGAATATTTCTGTTCATGAAATCATCAAGGCTTCTGAAAATGGAAGCCTGAAAGAAATGTTCGGAGCGGGTACCGCAGCTGTTATTTCTCCTATTGCAGGATTCGGTTATAAGGATAAAGACTTTTCACTTCCTGAGTTAGAGGATACTTATGCTGCTGCATTGAAAAAACAAATTACCGATATTCAGTACAACCGATCAGCTGATAAGTTTGGCTGGAGAGTCAGAGTGGAGTAATTAATAAAGATATAGTGCCTCCGCCAAGAATGCCAAAAAAGCCCTGACATATTGATTATGTCAGGGCTTTTCTTATTTATACTGATTTGGGTTTTTCAAAATTTAAAATTGATTTACCAAATCTTAACTCTATTTTCTGGTTCCAA